>JAILQK010000032.1 GCA_024699045.1 Lachnospiraceae bacterium
GTCAGGAACGTCGCGTTATACTGAATAAAATTTGTCACAGCAACAAGGAGCAGGATCAATACCGAGCCGACGGCATAGAAAGGGATCCTGTCTTTGGTCAGGTTATCGTTCAAAAGATCGTTTATCAATGTATAAAGAACCCCGGCGGTCATCATCAGCACGATATTTGTCACGGTCACCGATCCGCATGCTTTGATCATATCGACCGCGCCCTGTCTTGAAAGCGCGTATTTGTGTTGTAGTCTTTCGATCATTTTATGCACCTACCTTCCATTCTATCGATCTTGAATACTCATCAAACATCTTCTTGTATAAGCCGTTTTCACTCATGAGTTCTTCGTGACTTCCTTGTTCAGCGCATTTACCGTCATCCATCACAAAGATCCGATCGGCGTTCACTACCGTGCTCAGCCGGTGGGCGATCATTATAAGGGTCTTCCCTTTTGAGAGCTCATCAAATGCCGCCTGCACCTTTGTCTCATTGTCAGGATCTGCAAAAGCTGTCGCCTCGTCGAGTATGAGGATCGGTGCGTCTTTAAGCACGGCCCGTGCAATAGTGATCCTCTGCTGCTCTCCGCCGGAAAGATATGTTCCTTTTTCTCCGATCACCGTATGTATCCCCCTGGGAAGCTTTTCTATGATATCCATGCACTGAGCCTTTCTTAAGGCCTCGATGACCTCGGATTCCGAGGCGCCGGGCTTAGCCATGCGCACGTTTTCCAGGATCGATTTCTTTATAAGCCTGCTGTCCTGAAAAACAAATGATATCTGTTCCATCAGTTCTTTGGACCTGATCTCTTTGATATTCACACCGCCTATAAGGATCTCTCCGGCTGTCACATCAAAAAACCTCACTGTCAATTCCGCCAGGGTAGTCTTGCCCGACCCCGACGGACCGACGAAAGCCACATGTTCTCCCGGAGCTATAACGAGTGAGACATCACTCACGGCATCTCTGACCGCGCCTTCATAACGATAGGAAACATTTTTCAACTCGATCCCGTTATCTTTGGGTTTCATTTCCCCTTCGGCTTCCTTTAACGGTTTTATGTTCATGATCTTTTCCACCCGTTTTAAGGCATCGATCAGGTTCATTTCGGCCTCACCCGAATAAGCGATCTTGGTCAGAGCGATCGTGATGAGGGGCGTTATGATTATGTAATACATGATGTTCAGGATATCGGCATTTTCCACGCCGTTTTTCGTAACGACATAGGAAGCTATGACAATGAAAGCAAATATCGCATTGATACAGGTCATAAATACGGTCATCGGGACCCTGAGCATCAATGTATAATCCGTTGTCCATTTACCGTAATTATCGATACAGGCTTTGAATCTCTTAAAGGAATGGACCGTCTGTCCGAAAGTCTTTACCACGGGTACGCCTCTTACATACTCGGTTGCCTCGCTGCTCATGGTTTCAAGCGCATCCTGATATTCCTTCATCTTTTCCTGCATTCCCTTTCCCATCATGCTCATCATGCACAAAAAGCCTATGAATGCCGGGATCATGCAGATAAGACCTATCTTCCAGTTGAAAGCAAACACAAGGATCAAAAGCCCTACAGGCGTAACCGCCGCGACTGTTTTGTCAGCCAGGGTATGCGCAATATACGTTTCCGTAGCCGCAGTCGAGTCACTTACGATCCTCCTTATCTTTCCGGTCCCATCCTCATCGAAAACCCCCAGCGGCAGGGTCAGAATCCTTCGCATAAGCGAGCTCCTCATATTGGCCTGCACCCTGAAAGCCGCTATATGTGTACACATCAAGGCTGCTATATACACAAGAAGCGCAGCAACTATCACTGTTACGGAATACCATGCATATCTCGTTATCTGACCGGTATCCTCACCGTTGACTGCAGTTCGTATGATCTTCCACAATTCATAGTACGGAATAAGAGTAAGAACAGCGCTTATCGCTGCAAGGAATCTTCCCAGCGCGATAAGTGCTTTATGTCCTCCCGCATAACTGTTGATCAGCTTCATGTGATCGTATTTTTCTGTTTTGCCCACCTTTAGATCCTCCTGTTTTTATTCTATGTTTAACGCCTTACCGCAAAACATCAGTTTGATCCTGCGAAATCGTTAGCTATCGCTAACCCAAATCCGATAACTAACGGCAATAAAAAAGAGCCTTGCGGCTCTTTAGCTTAATCCCATGATCCTCATCCACCCCGGCATGAAGAATTCCTGTATGGTATCCAGATATTTATCAAGTTTTTGATCATCATAATCGTGTATGATCGGTTCGAAACACGCTGTCAGATATGCCGACAGCAGTATATGCAATTTCTCCTCGTCAATATCGATGACCGGGTAACCTTTTTCCCTCAGGTACCCGATAGCATCCAAAAATGCCGTCTGATTCTCTCTGGCATATTCGTGAATAAAATTCTCATATTTCGTTCCCGAAGAGCAGGTCATGAGAAGCTTGAATTCATCCCTCCTGGGCAGTATCACCTCTCTGATAAGATCGATAAACGATTCGCCGAAAAGGTTTCGGTTCTCTGCCTGCGCATCCACCAGATTGTATTTCTGCTCCGTATGCCTTTTAGTCCAAGTCTTTATCTCATCGACCAGAGGCTCGACCATCGCATTGAACATCGCTTCCTTATCCGCATAATGCCTGTACAGTCCGGCCGATGTCATTCCCGCGCGGGCGCCGATGCTTCGGATCGAGGCCGCCTCAAAGCCCTTCTCCAGAAACTCCTCTTTGATCGCTTTATTTACCTTGATATGGCTTAATGTCTTATCCCTTGGCATAACGGTATCCCGAAATATAATCTGTCTTACGGCAATATAATTTCTAGTTAGTTATCACCGTTAGTTATCATTGTTAGCTATCATAGAATACTATACATCGGTCCGCCTGTCAACCGTTTTGATTAACCCTCTCCCGTCCCCCTCCCGTTAGTACATCCCGCAGACTGTAAGCTAAGAGAGATTTTTTATCTCATCTCTCTGTCTAATAAGCTCATCATAAAGAGGTCCGTAATCGACGTCATCCCTTGCCCTTAAATGCTCGGTTATCTTATCGATGGTCTTATATAAAGGAGTAAGCGAGAGATTGCCGATGACCCCCTTGAGGGCATGTACGTTTTCAAAAGCCTCGTCATAATTCTTTTCTTTTAACAAAGGCCCGAGAGCATCGAATCTCTCATCGCCGATACCCAGCTCCACCATTTCTATATAAAAATCCGTCATTCCCATACATCTTTCAAGGCCCTCGTCAACATTTGCGCCGAACTCCCGAAGTGAGTCTATTGTCATATTCGTATCTCCTCATACGTATTTTTACACTTATCAATACAATTATACACAAATCCGCCCGGTTCTTTATGTTTTTTTTTAATAATTATGTTAGGATTAATAAAGCATCGTCAGATCGCAAATAAAAACCTGCGGGGTAATCAGATGAACCGTCATAGGATACTTATAGTAGATGATGAAAAAATCTCTTTGAGGATGACCAACAACATACTGTCAAGCAAGTATGAGACTGTATGTGCCTCCTCCGGAAAAGAAGCCATAGAACTGATAAAAGAATCTGCTCCCGATCTGATCCTTTCGGATCTGAGAATGCCCGAGATCAACGGTTTCGAGCTTCAGGAGATCGTAACGACCGAGATCGATAAAGATATCCCTTTCATGTTTATGACTGCAGACAAAAAGGATGAGACGGAAAGCAAGGGCTTCCTGACGGGAGCCGTTGATTATATCAAAAAGCCGTTCAGAGCCGACGTCCTTCTTAAGCGCGTAGAGAATATCTTCAAAAATCTCGAACAGATAAAAGGTCTGAAGAAAGCCGCAGGCACAGACCCGATGACAGGTCTCCTGTCAAAAACTTCGGCACAGGAAGAGATCGGCAGAGTCTGCAAGACAACGGACGGCGCGCTGCTCATGATAGACCTGGATAATTTCAAACCAATAAATGATATCTACGGTCATGCTATGGGGGACAAGATCCTGATACGTTTCTCGGAGATCCTCTGCTCGGCGATCCGATCCACAGACATCGCCGGAAGGATGGGCGGCGATGAGTTTGTTATATTCTGCAAGAACATCGATGATGAATCGATCATACAGAAAAAAACCGAATACATCAGTGAGGAGCTTACCAAGTCTGCCAAAGAATTCATGGGCGAGGATATGACCATCCCTGTCGGAGTATCGATCGGCTGCGTCTTCTCCTCAGCCGAAGACAGGGACTTTCATTCCTTATTCAAAAAAGCCGATAAAGCGCTCTATGACATAAAACGAAACGGGAAACACGGATTTAAGATATATAAAAGCGACAAAGAACCTGATGCCGGACATACTGACAGATCGTTTGAAAATGCGATAATGCTCTTAAACGAAAGAAGCCCGCAAAAAGGAGCCCTGCTTCTTGGGATGGATCAGTTTAAGCCTGTCTATCAGTTCATCAGCAGGGTCGTCACCAATTACAAAAACAATATCTTTGTCCTTCTATATACCGTAACCGCAAAGAACGGTGTTGAGACCGCAGATGCCGTCGAGGATTTTGTCGGAATAGCCCGACGGACACTCAGGGTAAGTGATGTCATGACCCGGTACGGGAAAGATCAGGTTATCATTATAATATTAAACACTACCCTATCGGATATGAAATATGTCAGCGGGCGGATCCAGACTAACGTGAATGATTCCGAATGCTGCGACAATTTCGATCTCACATATGAAATAAGCCAGGTCGGTTCCACGGTATTCCACGATAACTGATGGCATCCGATAACCGATGATCAAACAACAATAGTTCCATTAAAAGATTCAGGTTGGAGAATAAGCACATGAAAAACAAAAAACGAAGCACGACGAGTCAGGTTCTGATAACTGTTTTATTGTTCATATTCCTTTCGGATATCTTTCTGGGACTCGCACTGACTGATCAGGCCAAGAAAGCGGTAAAGGAACTTATCAACGACAGGATGCTGGGCATTTCAAACACTGCCGCCTCCATGCTCGACGGTGACGTGCTCAAAGAGATTACAAAAGAAGATGCGGGAAGCGCTGCCTATGAAACCGAGATAAATAAACTGAAAGCCTTTCAGAAAAATACAGAGCTCGAGTACATTTATTGTATAAAAAAGACCGGTGAAAACGATTATGTATTCTCGATAGACCCAACCGAAAACGGGATCGATCAGATCGGAAACCCTGTCGTTGTCACAGATGCCATGGTCAAAGCAAGTCAGGGCATTCCCTCTGTCGACAGCCAATCCTATGAGGATGCCTGGGGCAGGTTTTACGGGGCATACAGTCCTGTATACGATTCAAAGGGTGAGCTCGCCGCAATCGTGGGCGTAGATTTTGGCGCCCAATGGTACGAATCTCAGTCATACCGATTCGAAAAAACGATCATGACCTATATTCTGATCACTTTGCTTTTCGGTGTCATCGTTGCCATAGTTATCATGAAAAAAGTGAGAAAGTACTACGAGAAGCTTGATAACGAGCTTTATGATCTTGCCATAAACGTTGATTATATTGCAAATGAGGTTGCCGCCTCCACCGGTATCACGATCGAAGATGATCCTCAGCGATCCAGCAGTCTGACCGTAGAGTCCATAACCGAAGACGAGATACAGGAGATCTATAAAAAGATCAACATGGTAAAAGACCATCTCCAGGAGTACGTTAATCAGTCACAAAGGCAGACAAACAGCATGATCACCGCGCTTTCAGCTGACTACTGGAGTGTTTATTACGTTGACCTCGACAATGACAAAGGCATATGCTACAGATCCCACTCCAAACTGGAGAGCGGACTTGAGGAGGGTGAGCACTTCTGTTTCAGTGAAACTTTCAGATTATACTCCGAAAAATATGTTACAGAAAACTATCGTAATGATTTCCTAAGCTTCATCGACCCTGACAACATCAGGAAAAAACTTGAAACAGAACCCATCATAGCCTTTCGTTATCTGAGTTCAAAGAACGGCAAGGAATCCTATGAAATGCTCCGGATGGCAGGTGTCCGCAGAGTGGAGGATCGTGATGACCACATTGTGCATTCCATAGGTGTAGGTTTTACGGACGTCGATGCCGAAATGCGAAATTCTCTTGACCAGAGCCAGGCCCTAAGCGATGCCCTGATAGTGGCCGAGGAAGCCAGCAAAGCAAAAACCGCCTTCCTTTCAAACATGAGTCATGAGATCCGCACTCCCATGAATGCGATAATCGCATTGAACAATATCATACTTGAAAATGAAGACATAAACGACAAGACAAGGGAATACCTCGAACAGATCAAAAGCTCTGCCGATCACCTGCTGAAACTTATCAACGATATACTTGATATGTCCCGGATAGAATCCGGAAAGATATCGATCAAGAATGATGAATTCTCCATTTCTGAACTCATCGCCCAGATCAATACGATAATAAACGGGCAGTGTCAGGATAACGGGATCCACTATACCTGCAAAAAGACGGGTTCACTGGATTATTACCTGATGGGGGATGATACCAAGATCAAACAGGTCCTTATAAATATATTGGGAAATGCCGTCAAGTTCACGCCTTCGGGCGGCGATGTCACCTTCGCTATCGAAAGGACTGCTCATTTTGACAATAAAAGCACAATGCAGTTTACGATCTCGGATACCGGCATAGGGATGGATGAAGAATATCTTCCCAAGCTTTTCGATGCTTTCAGTCAGGAGGATTCGTCAAGCACAAATAAATACGGCAGTACCGGTCTGGGCATGGCGATCACACAAAACATCGTAGATATGATGAACGGCACGATCAGGGTCAAGAGCAAAAAAGGCGAAGGGACCACGTTTGTCGTATCCATTACTTTAGTGGACGCGGTTCATGAAGAGTCGGAAGAGGTCAAGGAGGAAAAAACCAGGAAACAGGCAATGACCGACGTCTCCCTTGAAGGAAAACGTGTCCTCCTTGCGGAGGATATCGCGGTTAACGCAAGGATAATGCTCGAGCTTCTGAAAATGAAAAAGATCCTGGCCGACCATGCCGAAAACGGAAAGATCGCCGTTGAAATGTTTGAACAAAGCGAACAGGGATACTATGACGTGATACTGATGGATATGAGGATGCCTGAAATGGACGGGCTTACCGCCACAACGACGATCCGTAATCTGCAAAGAGAGGATGCAAAAAAGATCCCTATCATAGCCCTTACCGCAAATGCCTTCGAGGAGGATGTGCAAAGAAGCCTGCAGGCAGGACTTAACGCCCATCTGTCAAAACCGATAGACGCAAAGCTCCTCTTTGAAACGATGTCGGAGCTTATCAGGCAGGATCAGGAGTGATATTATCAGACGTGTTTTGCTGCTGACTGTACGAGAGTTTATGATCATAGAGGTTTATTTCAAAAGAGGATGCGTGGTCTATGTTTTTCATGATCGGAGTAACTGACGGCTATAAAGATCTGGAGTATTCAGGCAGGATCACATCCTGTCCCGCCTGTGGGATCCCATGCGGATGCAGTGTGTTTATGACTTATACGGTCCTTCTTCTGTTCTTTATCCCCTGCTTCAAATGGAACCGCCGCTACTTCGCACGCACTTCATGCTGTAACCGGACTTACGAGCTGTCTTTCGAAAAAGGCGATGCCATACGAAAGGGGGACGATTCCGACATCTTACCTTCGCAGCTTTTTCCCGTTGAAGACATATCATTTCCCTGAATAGCTGCCACCTATCATTTCCCTGAATAGCAGCCACCTATCATTTCCTTGAATAGCTGCCGTCTTTGTTGAGGATAAGCTCCAGATCGGCGTGTCCCGAATGATTCAGACAAAGCCTCGCATTGTACATATCACTATACTCCACAAAACTCTCTGCGCTTTCGGCCGGATGCCCGCTTGCGATCCTCCTTGATATCAGCCTTTCCTTCAGCATATCCTCATCCGCACGGACGGAAATCGTATAATCGGCCATCTCCCTGAGGTCTCGCCATCCGTCTTCTTCAAGAAGAAGATAGTTTCCCTCCATTATGATCACATCTCCATCTATCAGTATCGCATCTTCGACCGGATTATGAAGGTGTCTGTCATATACCGGCCAGCCGCATTCAGCCCCGGATATGACAAGCTTTATCCTTTCCTTCATCTTCTCCAGGTCAAAGGTCTCCGGAGCCCCTTTTATATCGACCATCGGGATCTCTTTTCCCTCCCGGAAGGTCGTATGGGATAAAAGATATTCCTGTCTTCTGTGAAAACCGTCCATCCCGATAGTAAGTATGTCATCGATATCATCGTATTCCCTTGAAAGTGTTTCCAGAAAGCTGAGCAGGGTACTCTTGCCTGCTCCCGGAGGCGCTGCAAGCATCGCGAATATCCTCCTGCCTTTTTTGCCGTGCAGCCCGGTAAGAGTCTTAAGCAGCGGGATAAAGATATCCCTGATGTTATCGTCTGAATACACGGCGCGGACATCTATTCCGTTTATGTTTATATTATGCTCCCTCAATCAAAATCCCCCCTGGCCTGATCCTACGGTGCTCCGTTAAGGGATCATGGCATGCATCAAGACCTGCTTAAGCTACCGGCACCGGCATCACTACCGGCATCGGTTCCGGCATCACTACCGGCATCGATCCGGAAACATGTTCAGTTCAGATCGATCGCCGCCAGCTTTTCACAAAGAGCTCTGTAATGCGCGATAAGCCGCTCCGTGCCACGGCGGATGGTTTCGATATCATTTTTCTGACCGGCGTGTTCAAGCACTTTGGCCATGCCTGACAATCGTGTGGCTCCGATAAGGCCTGCCGAACTCTTCAATCCATGCACCCTGATGGTATAATTCTCTATATCCCCGGATTCACAATAACCTGAGATTTTTTCGATATTCTCTGATGAAGCCTCCAGAAATTCATTGAGGACCACTTTGTATACCTCTTCGGAATCACATAATTCCAGACCAAGTTTTACATGCAGCTCATCTATTCTGTAGATTTCGGGATCCAGCTTGCTGCTCCCTGCCACGTCACCGGTATCCTCTGAAGGATCAACGAGCTTCTCCGTCGGCAGATACTCTCTTAGCATCTCCTCCAGTTGTTCAGCATCCACAGGCTTTGTAAGGAAATCTCTGAAGCCTTCCTTAAGATACGATTCCCTCGCTCCCGTCACCGCATCTGCGGTAAAAGCGATATAAACTGTCTTGTCGGAAAGTGCCTCCTCTTTCATCCTTTGAAGTGTTTCCACTCCATTCATATCAGGCATCATCGAATCGATCAAAACGACATCAAAGGGCTTTCTTCGTGCAAGGATAAGACCGTCCCTTCCCGAATTTGCGGTCTCGACCCGGATCCTTGTCCTCTTAAGAAGACTCTTGACCACTTTGAGATTAACCTCCGTATCGTCTATGACCAGGATGTCGGCATCCGGCGCATGGAAAAGCTCTCTCTCCGCTCCTCTGCATCCTATATCTTCCTTAAGTCTTTCAGTGATATCTCCGATAGGAGACGGATCTATGACCTTCTGTCTTATCTCGAAGTAAAAATCACTGCCCTCTCCGTATACGCTGTTTACCTCAAGATGACTGTCCATAAGGGCAAGAAGCTGCTGCACTATACTCATTCCAAGCCCGGTACCTTCTACGTTCCGGTTTCTAAGCTCCTCTATCCTCTCGTAGGGCACAAACAGCTTATCCATATCCTCCGGTTTCATTCCTATCCCGGTATCGGACACCTTAAATGAAATCACTGCCTCTTCTACCGTGGTTTCACGAAGACCGGCCTCAAGGACGATCAAACCCTCTTCGGTGTATTTTACCGAATTCGTCAACAGATTGAGCAGGATCTGTTTGATCCGGATCTCATCTCCGAATAGAATAAACGGGATCTTCGGATCCGCCTTGATCTCAAACTTCAGACCTTTCTTTTCCGCACGGTCACGGATCATATTGACCAGATCATTGATAACGGATACAAATCCGTACTCTGTAGGAAGGATCTCCATCCTTCCCTCTTCGATCTTTGAAAGATCCAGGATATCATTGATAAGTGCCAACAAAGTCCGTCCTGAATTCTTTATATCCATGGCATAGGCAAGAGTATCCTTTTCCCGGCTCTCCCTCAATATCATCTCATCCATCCCGAGGACAGCATTTATCGGGGTTCTTATCTCATGTGAGATGCTTGCAAGGAATTTTGATTTTGCCTCATTCGCTTTATCGGCGATCTTCCTCTGCTCATCCATCTCCCGAATATGCCGGTAATGTCCGGTAGAATCCGTAAGTGCATAAAGGATCCCTCCATTTCCGTTATCCTGTTCCAATATCTTCTCTTCAGGGGTATAGAGCCTGTCCCCGATATGGAGCGGATCGTTGCCGGAAATAGCCTCCCGCACTACTCTCAACACTCCGGCCGCATCCTCCTTAAGACTCGGAAAGATCCTCTCAGCCATTTTGTTATAATAAGTAACCCTGCCATTGTCATCTACCGCGATGACTCCCGCCGAAAGCTCATCGATCGCATACTCCCTTGCAAGCGACTCCACATCCAGAAGGTTATATCTGATTATCGCGATCAGCATTATGACAGCTCCGAGAGGAAATCCAAGCATTGTGACATCGTAAACATCCGTGATCGGAAGGATCCCGAACATGTTTACCGCCATAAAAACACTCTCCACTATTACTGCCAGCAGGACCATTTTGAGTTGTTTCTTCTTGAAAGGATGTTTCTCATTGACTATCGTCCTGATCATGACATAAAAGGTCAGTATGATATAAAGAATAAGGGATATTCCCCAGACATAGTGCCACGGTCCGTTCCCGTACTGAAATTCCGGGAAGTTTCCGTCCATCCCAAAGCTTGTATATGTATAAAAAAGTCCGGTCTGTTTTGTCGTGAGGATCACGGCAAAAGTGATGATATTGAAAAAGCCCATGATCACCCTGATCATCACCGGGATCTTTACAGCGCATATCTCAAAACAGAAAAGGAGCAGGCCAAAGGAGATCCATACCCTGCCGATCCAGGAAGTCATCAGTGAGATATAATAAGCTTCCTCTGTCTTTGAAACAAGCTCAAAAAGATAACCTATACTGTTGATGAGCGTTGCCACACAGTTAAGAAAAAGGTATGAATGCAGTTTGGATCGCCAATTGGATAAAACGATCCAGCTCTCTGTCAAAACGGCCAGAATTGCAATGCATTGAATTATCAACACTGTATTATACATATCGATCAGAAACTCTCAGTCCTCCCCGGTAAGGTGGACGCTTACAGGATCATGTCCGGTAGCCGGAAGGAATCTTTCCACTATATCGGCCGTCCTTATCTTAAGGCTTGATGTGCATACACACGGATGACAGCCAAGGTATTCACCCTCCAGCACATCCTCATCGATCAGAAGCTGGACTGTATGATCCTTATCGTTCATAAGGCCCATGATGCTTACCGCCCCCGGTTCTATATCCAGATATTTCAGCATGTCCTCCGGATCGGCAAAGGAAAGCCTCGCCGAATTTATCTGAGCCGATAGTTCCCTGGTCTTAAACTTTTTCTGTCCGGGCATCATGAGAAGATAAAACTTTGTCTTCTGCCGATTGCAAAGAAACAGATTCTTGCATATGATAACGCCAAGTACCGCATCTATCTCATTGCAGGCTTCCATATTATCAGCCCTTTCATGATCCGTCCGTTTATATTCGATCCCCAACCCGTCAAGAAAATCATATGTCCTGATCTCACGGGGAAGTCTGCCGGATATATCCTCCGGTCTTCCGTCAAATAATCTCATCCTCCTGCTGTCTCCTGTTATATCATTTTCCCGTCCGGTCAACTCTCTGTTCCGTCATTTCCCGTCCGGGCATCTCCATGTTCCGTTATTTTCCCGTCCCCCCGGTTATCGCTCCTGCTGCGCAGCATATCGCAAATGCCGCTACATCCACGGCCACGATCGTCGAGCCTACGGGAGTCCCTGCCAGTATGGAGATCACGATACCAGAAAAGGCACATATTACCGATAATATGGCTGAAAAGACCGTGACCATCCTGAAACTCTTGAATATCCGCATAGATGAGAGCGCCGGAAATATCACAAGC
>JAILQK010000037.1 GCA_024699045.1 Lachnospiraceae bacterium
AGAACCGCTATCACAAGAGATTTTTTCATACATTCCCTCCCTTCAGTCATTTCCCGTCAATGCTAATGATATCCTTAAATCACCCCTGCCGCAACCCATGCAGACCCAAAAATGGACCTGGGGGACGGAGTCAGGGGGTCAATGGACCTGGGGGACGGAGTCAGGGGGTCAAAACCGGCCCCTGCCTATCCCAACCGATCCCAACCGGCCCTTGCAAATTCCAACCGGCCCCTGCTTATCCCAACCGGATCCCAACCGATCCCAGCCGATCCTTACTCTGCAAGCTCTCCTCCCATGCGGGGCTGAACGTCCGCGCAGGAGACCACGGCCGCGCCGGGCGTAGTTGCAGTTCTACAGGAATAGATCTATGAAAAGGAACGCGAGCATGAATCCCGCAGCGATCGCCATCCCTGCGATCAGGGGGATCGTGATCAGCCTCCCATGTTTCTCGGCAGGCAGCCTCTTTCTGAAGATGTTCTCAAAGCATCCCGTCCGTCCCTCGTTTATCGATATGACTTTAAGCATCAATATCGCAAGCGCCGATGTAAAGATCGATATAAAAAGGAATCCCAGGCCCGTAACAACATACGAAACCGCCGTCACCTCGCTCTGTCCGGCGGCAAGGATCTCCTCGAAATCTCCCAGTCCCTTTTCCAGAAGATAAGCCATCAAAATGCTGAAACTGTTCATGGTCATGTGGCAGACTGTGGTGGAAACGATACTTCCCGATGCCTCTATCAAAAGCCCCCAGAATATCCCCATGCAAAGTGTATATGAAAACTGATTTATGTTCATATGGATCAGGCCGAAAAGCAGCGCTGATATGATCGTCGGCGCAATGATCCTTCCTGTGGTCCTTAGGCCTCCCAGCAGTACTCCCCTGAAAACAAATTCCTCCACCAGCGGACCGATCACTCCCACAAAAAGCCAGATCACAAAGAAAGATTCCCCGTCAAACTGCGAGGTGATATCCATCGCCGCATTATCACCCGTGATGGCCATGGTAAATGCGTTCATGGCGATCACTACCGGATAGGTACATATATGAAACACAAAGACCATGAGAAGCGTTGACAGCTTTATTCCCTTGAGATGTAGCTGCTCCCTGATCCCGACCCTTCCCATGAACAGGAATCCCAGTACTGGAACGAGAAGGCAGAGCTCACTCAAAAGCGCTGTCATCCCTATCCCCATATCGGGAATAAAGAAGCTCACAAAAAGCGATATCGCGACAAAAGCGATCGTCATCCATAAATATGCCCATCCGACCCGTTTAGTGTTCATTCTCCTGTCAACTCCTGATAAAAATACTCATCCCCACGATAAGGAGGATGATCCCGCCCGCAATACCCGAATATCTGGTAAATCTCATGCCTACCGCCTTACCAATGGTAAGCCCCGTAAGACAGATCACAAAAGTCACCGCTCCGATCGTGGCTGCCGCAGGGATCACATAAAACGCATCGTAGAGCGCAAATGCAAAACCGACCGAAAGCGCATCTATCGAAGTTGCGACTCCCTGGAGCATAAGCTCCGCGAAACCTACCGGCGTATTTCTGATCTCATCTCCATCTGCCTTTATGCTCTCGATTATCATCTTGATCCCTATGACAGAAAGCAATATCAAAGCGATCAAAGGAATATATCCGTGCAGCTGCATCAGCACACTCTCGGCTGTGGATACGATCAGCCATCCCGCTATGGGCATTATGATCTGAAAGCCGGCATATGTCCCGGCGATAACACATTTCCTTGCAGCCGTCATCCCGGATTCCCTGAGACCGTTTGCGACAGATACGGAAAAAGCATCCATTGCAAGTCCGATGCCGAGCATGATATTGGTTATAACAAAAGAAATCAAAACAAATCCCCCAGATATCCTGTCAATTCCGAAAGCATTGCGGTTGTGCCGAGTATTACCGCCGGCCGGCCTTCCTCCCCGACCGATCTGATCGCCGTCCCCAGATCCTCAGCATATCTGCAGGGTATCCCCGCCTCCGTAAGCCGCTTCTGCTGAATGCCCTTAAAACGGTAATGAGGATTTGCAACCTTTGTAAGGATTATATCATGACCATTATCACAGACGGTCTTTGCCACACCAAGATGATCCTTATCATCCGGTATCGCGAGAATAAAGACCGCCCTTTCGATCCCAAGCTCCGATACGGTCTCCAGCGCCCCCCTGGCGCTTGCCGGATTGATACAACAGTCAACCATAAGCAACGGTTTTTTTCTCAGGATCGACAGTCTCCCAAACCATTCAAGTGACAAAAGCGCTTCCCGGAGAGCCGTTTCCTCTTTCTTCGTAACGCAGAACGTATCTCCCACGATATCCTCTGCCGCAGCGACAGCGATCGCAAGATTCCTGCACTGATTCGATCCCATGAGAGAGATCTCAAGATCCTCATAGCGGCGTCTTTTCGTTGTGACCGAGCATGACATGCCGTTTTGCATGAACCTTACCCTGTCTATGTCAAAATCTCTTCCTGCCAGCTTAAGCGGGACTCCTGCCTCATCAGCATGCCTGATGATGATATCTGCGACCGGCCCGCTCTGCCATCCTGAATATATGCCCTTCATCCCGGGTCGTATTATACAGGCCTTGTCCTCCGCTATGGCCTCCGTTGTATGGCCGAGTTCCCTTGTATGCTCAAGAAAAACAGAATTGATTATCGCGTATGAAGCCGGGATGTTCTTTACATCATCGTATTTTACGCCCTTGCCGTGTTCATAGATATCGAAGTCCGTATCATGCGCAAAAAAAAATGATTCGGCCACCGCTGTTTCTATGCCTATCGGACTGATAAAAGCTCCCATTGAAGGATCCGGAGCTGTTTTATCGAACAAAGGCTTCAGTGCCGACACCGTATCCGCAAGCTCCCGGTCGCTGATAAGCTCAGTACCTACCCTGAATCTCTCATTAAAGCTTTTGATATGCGGGCCGGTCATAAGCCCCACTCTGCCGTATGTCCCAAGGATCGCCGACAGAATAAGAGCCGAAGACCCTTTTCCCTTGCTCCCCGTAACAGTTACCGATGTCTTTCCCCTGTATAGGCTTCGGATGATATCCTCGGTATATTCCGGATGTCTTTTACGACTGTCGGGCAGATCATAAGACATAAAGGGCTCCGCTTTCATATACGAAGCATATATATAATCCTCAGCCTCCCGACGGTCCATATCACTACAACGTGGTGCGCACTATCTTCGGCTTGTAGCCTTTATGCTCAAGCACCGAAAGGATCTTTGACTTATGCTCCGTTCCGAAAGCTTCGAGTGTGATCCGAAGCTCCACGGCAGCATTTCTGTTGGTTGAAACGAACTGGTTGTGTTCAAGCTTGATCACGTTCCCGTTCTCACCGGCTATGATGCCCGCAACCTTCTGCAGCTCTCCGGGTTTATCGGGAAGAAGGACCGATACGGTGAATATCCGGTCTCTCTGGATAAGACCCTGCTGGACTACGGACGACATGGTGATCACGTCCATATTTCCCCCGGAGATTATGCATACTATCTTTTTATTTTTACATTTTAACTGTTTTAAGGCCGCTACCGTAAGAAGACCGGAGTTTTCTGCGATCATCTTGTGGGTCTCCACCATGTCCAGGAAGGCTGCTACCAGATCTTCATCGGGAACCGTGAGTATCCTGTCCACATTTTTTTGAAGATAAGGGAATATCTTTGCCCCCGGCGTCTTTACCGCCGTACCGTCAGCGATCGTCGATACTTCAGGGAGTGTTACGACCTTCCCCGCTTCGAGCGATGCTTTGAGACAGGCTGCCCCTTCCGGCTCCACGGCGATCACTTCGGTATCGGGATGCAGGAGTTTTGTAAGAGTCGCCACTCCTGTCGCAAGACCGCCCCCTCCTACCGGTACAAGGATCACATCCGTCAAAGGCTGCTCCTTAAAGATCTCCCAGGCGATCGAGCCCTGCCCCGTGGCTACGCCTTCATCATCAAAAGGATGCACCAGAGTGTACCCCTCTTCTTCCGCAAGCTCCATTGCCCTGTCACAGGCCTCATCATAAATATCACCGTACAGTACAACTTCGGCTCCGAGAGCCTTGGTCCGGTTGACCTTTATCAGGGGGGTCGTTGTAGGCATCACGATCACGGCCTTTATCCCGAACTGCTTCGCTGCATAAGCTACTCCCTGAGCATGATTGCCTGCCGAGGCGGTTATGACTCCTTTCGCCCTGGCTTCCTCTGAGAGCTTACTGATGCGGTAATAAGCGCCTCTGATCTTATAAGCCCCCGTACGCTGCATGTTTTCAGGCTTGAGATATACCTTGTTGCCTCCACCTGCCAGAGAAGAAAAGTAATCACTGTATATAAGCTTGGTGTCAAGGGTTACCTCCCTGACTTTTTCTGCCGCTTCTTCAAACGATCTTAGATCGAGATATCCTTCACTGCTCATTTTTTTCTTCCTCCGGCTGTTGTTCCAAAAGCCCCTTCATAAATTTATCCACATCAAATCTTCTCAGGTCACTGACTCCCTCTCCAAGTCCCACAAACTTGACGGGGATCTTTAATTCGTTTTCAATGGCGATCACGATGCCTCCTTTGGCGGAGCCGTCGAGCTTCGTCAGTACGACTCCCGAAACATCGGTTACCTCTTTGAATTCCCTGGCCTGCTCTCTGGCATTCTGTCCGGTACTTGCATCGACCACGACCAGGGTTTCCTTTATCGCCTCAGGATACTCCGTCCTGATAATATGATCGATCTTGGAAAGCTCGTTCATCAGATTCTTCTTGTTGTGAAGACGTCCCGCCGTATCCACTATCAGCATATCATAATCTCTTGCCTTTGCGGACCTTATCGCGTCATAGATCACGGAACCCGGATCTCCGCCTTCCCTTCCCTTTACGATATCAGCTCCGGTCTTCATGGCCCACGAAGTAAGCTGCTCTATCGCCGCAGCCCTGAAGGTATCCGCCGCTACGAGCATTACCTTGCGGCCCAGTGATCTGTAGCGCGCCGCCAGTTTTCCGGCTGAGGTAGTCTTCCCCACACCGTTTACTCCGACAACCAAAACTACCGAAGTGCTGTCCTCATAGGCAAAATCCTCATCGGACGAGATCGCCTCCAGCTTTTCCCGCATTATCGCCGTCAGAAGCTTCCTGGCTTCCTCCGGGTCTCTGACACGCTCCTTCTTTACCCTCTCCTTAAGCTCCTCCACCATTTCCTCGGCAGTGACCATTCCCACATCGCCCATGATCAGGGTGTCGGTCAGATCTTCGTAAAACTCGGAGTCGAGCTGTTCATATCCCGTAAAAAAATCAGATAATTTATCAAAAAAACCCATCGGTCCTCTTTACCCCTTCAAAAATGTACCTGTCATGTCTTAACATCATCCCACTGCGAGTCCTCCAGGTTCACCGCTACCTGCGTGGATACACCCTTTTCCTGCATCGTGATCCCGTAAAGCCTGTCGCATTTTGTCATTGTACCGCGTCTGTGCGTGATAACGATGAACTGTGTATTATCGGTCAGCTTTGCAAGATATGAAGCAAAGCGATCCACGTTCGCCTCGTCAAGAGCCGCCTCTATCTCATCGAGCAGACAGAACGGTGAAGGTTTAAGATTCTGTATCGCAAATAACAGCGCAATAGCCGTAAGAGCCTTTTCTCCTCCCGAAAGCTGCATCATATTCTGGAGCTTCTTGCCCGGAGGATGCGCCGTGATATCGATCCGTGCTTCAAGCACGTCCTCCTCATCCGTAAGGGTAAGCTTACCGTGTCCTCCGCCGAACATCTCTCCGAACACTATATCAAACTGCTTTTCGATCTCTCTGAAACGCTCTATGAACTGCTTCCTCATCGAATCGGTAAGCTCGTCTATGATCTTATTGAGATCCTCTTCGGCACGGATGATATCATCCCGCTGCTTTGAAAGGAACTGATGCCTCTCCGAAAGCTCCCTGAATTCCTCGATGGCGCCTACGTTTACATCGCCGAGATTCCTTATATCCGCCTTGAGTTTCACGGAATCGCGCTTCATATCCGGAAGCTCCCCGAGCGTATCATCCTTAAGGTCTCTGGAAGCGATAAGCGTCAGATTGTACTCATCCCACATATATTTGGTGAGTCTTTCGGTGTTTTCAGTGACCTTCTCTTTCTGATTGTCGAGCCTGATCTTCTCACGCTCAAGCCCGGCTTTACGCTCGTTTATCCTGTCCCTGTCCTCATAGAGTTTCTTCTGCTCTTTGGTGACCTCTTCTCTTTGATCGGTCAGCTTTTTAAGCTCATCCTGCTTCTCGGAGTCGACTTCCCCTGCAGTAAGGAGCGTATCCTGAAGTGATTTTATCTGATCCTTCTTGAATTCAGTGTCCTCTTTGTTCTTTTCCAGGTTCTCATTGACAACCTTGAGTTCGTCTTCGAGACGGAGATTCTCTCCTTCGACACGGGATATGTTTTCTGCCGCATACCCCTGCTGCTCGATAAGCCTCGTCATCTTGAGGTCATTATCCCCGACCTCTTTTCTGAGAGCTGTTGAATCTTCGGTCAGTTGCTTTATGAGTTCATCAAGCTTTGCGGCTTCTTCGTCGGCTTCCTTCTCGATGGTCTCCGAATCCTTCAGGCTGTTCTCATTCTCCTCCTGCTGCCTGCGGATCGAAAGGATCTCATCATCCAAAGTCCCGACCTCGCTCGCAATGCCCGCGCTGCCGCTCTGGTTCTCATTCTTTTTCTCTTCGGCGAGATTGAGATTCATTTTGGCGGTATTGAGATGCAGACTTTCCCGCTGCATTTCATCGGTGACATCCTGAAGCGAATTGCGTATGCCGCTCTTCTCATCCCTGAGTTCTTCGATCTTCTGAAGGATCTTGTCTTTTTCTTCGAGCTTTTGTTTCAAAGACGCCTTGAGTTCATCGATCTCGCGTCCGCGCCCGAGAAGATTACTCTTGTCCCTGTATGATCCACCGGCTATCGCGCCACCGGGATTCAGTGATTCCCCGGCAAGGGTCACTATCCTTAAGGTAAACCGGTATTTTCTCGCAAGGGCCAGCGCATTGTCTATGTTGTCGACAACTATGAAGTTTCCGAGCAGATTCTTTGCCACGATGTCGTACTTCTTATCCATCCTGACAAGCGTATCGGCCATCCCTATGACACCTTTTTCATTAACGGCATCCTTAGCCTTGAAATCTCGCTCCTGTATGGTATTCAGTGGAAGGAACGTGACGCGTCCGCCCCGGGTTTCCTTGAGGATCGCGATAAGCTTCTTTGCCGAAGCATCATCTTCGACTACCACATTCTGGATATTGGCTCCCAGGGCCGTTTCAATCGCCGTTTCGTATTCATGATCGACCTTCAGAAGATCCGCGACCACTCCGCAGATCCCGGAAGACCGGTCCTTCTTCCTGTCCATGATGTGCCTGACCGCACTTCCGTATCCCTCATACCTCTCCGCTATATTCTTCAGGCTTTCAAGTCTTGTCTTCTGCTCGGTATAAGCGTTTTCAAGACGGCGCTCGGCTTCCACGGACTTCTCCGTCTCTTCGCTTATCCTGGCCGAGTCCTTCTCGAGGGATTCCCTTTTCTCATTCAGCTCCCTGAGCCTGGCGGATATCCCTTCCATCTCTTTTTTGGCCTTCTCGATGGCATCATTTGCTTCGGCCTCGGAACTCTTGGCCCGAAGCAGTCTGGAGGAAAGCTCGGCCTTTCTGATCTCGGCCTGCGACAAAAGGGTAGCAAGCTTCTCCTTTTCACCCTTTATCGCTCCTCTGCTCTCTATGGTATCAAGCACGAGCTGCTTCTTACCGGCGGAATTTAGCCGGGCTTCTTCTATCTTCCTGTCAAATTCCGCAAGCTCCTCATTCTTTCCGCTTCCGGAATTCTTAAGTTCCTCTATCTTCTCATCGATCTCGGCCTTGCTGACGCCCAGTTTTTCAAGCTCGCCGGCATGAGTGTTCATGAGTTTTTTTATCTCGGCGCCGCGATCGGTGAAGTGTCCGGTGGAAGCGGCGATGGAGTTTATCTGCTCGGTAAGGACCTGAATCTGAGCATCTATCTGTCCTCTCTTTAAGCTTGTATCGGAGATCTCCTTCCTCATATCCTCGATCTTCCGGTCAAGCTCCTCGATCTTCGAGCCTGCTTCCTCGTATTTTGCATGGCTTTCGGAAAGCTCCTTTTCCACGCCGTCCGCATCATTCATCACCGCATCATACTTGACTTCGAGATCCTTGAGCTGGATCTCGCATTTTTCAGATTCGGCAAGGAAAATATTGATATCGAGTTTTTTCAGCTCTTCTTTCTTTTCAAGAAATACTTTGGCATTAGCCGCCTGCTTTTCAAGGGGGCCGACCCGGCTTTCCACTTCGGATAGGATATCGGTCAGACGGAGCAGATTGGCTTTTTCGCTCTCAAGCTTCTTCAATGCCGTATCCTTACGTTTTCTGAATTTGACTATCCCGCAGGCTTCATCAAAGAGCTCACGCCTCTCTTCGGCCTTGCCCGAAAGGATCTGGTCTATCTTACCCTGTCCGATGATCGAATATCCGGTCTGTCCGATACCCGTATCATAAAAAAGCTCATTAATATCCCTGAGCTTTACCGGATTCCCATTGATAAGATAGTCGGATTCGCCCGACCTGTATACTCTTCTTGTAACGGAAACTTCATCATAATCGGTAGAGAGCATATGATCGGAATTATCCATGGTGATCGTCACATATGCATACCCCATGGGCTTTCTTATCTCGGTTCCCGAGAAGATAACGTCCTGCATGGAGGCGCCTCTGAGCTGCTTTGCGCTCTGCTCCCCCAGAACCCACCTTACGGCATCGGACACATTACTCTTGCCGGAGCCGTTAGGGCCCACGATACCTGTGATCCCGTTCTTGAAGTCCAGCTTGATCTTGTCCGCAAATGATTTGAATCCGTGTATTTCTATGCTTTTCAGATACATGTTAACTCTTCCTCAGCTTCCTGAGCGTCTCATAAGCCGCCTGCTGTGCAGCTGCTTTTTTGGAACTGCCCTTCCCTCTTGCCGTTTCCTCTCCGTCTATAAGTGCCGCGATCGTAAAGCTCTTGCAGTGATCCGGGCCGCTCTCATCAACAATAACATATTCTAAAGACCTTCCTTCGGACTGGATCAGATTTTGAAGCTGCGTCTTGGAATCACGAAAGATCGCTTTCTTTTCAATGTCGTTAAGCAGGAATCTTTTAATAAAACTCCCGGCCTCCTCCAGCCCGGAATCAAGAAATATCCCTCCGATCAAAGCCTCAAACACATCCGAGACGATCGAATCCTTATATCTGCTGTTCCTCATATCCTCTCCGTGTCCAAGGATGATATGCTCGGAAAGCTCGATCTCTTTTGCACTTTCCGCAAGCGAAGGCTCACATACTATGGAAGCCCGAAGCTTCGTCATCTCCCCCTCACGCATATCAGGATGGGACCTGTAGATGAATTCGGAGGAAACCAGCTCCAATACAGCGTCTCCCAGAAACTCCTGCCTCTCATAATCATCCCGTGCACCCCCTCCGGGTTCATTTTTAAAGGATGAATGGGTCAGTGCCGTAAGCAGGAGCTCTTTGTCCTTAAACTCGTATCCTATTTTCTTTTCAAGTCTTTCCGGCGGGTATCTGTTATTCATAAAGTCTCAACAAAGAGCCGGCAGATCCCGCCGGCTCCGAATATGATATCTCGACGTCTTTCAGCTGTTTTCCCTGGCAGCCTTGATGAGCTCGACAGCATCTCCTACCGTCTTTATCCCCTCGACCTCATCGGTATCGACGGTAAGCTCAAACTCCTGCTCTATTCCCATTATTATCTGGAAAACATCAAGTGAATCGGCTCCGAGGTCATCCGTGAAGGTTGTCTCCAAGGTCACCTCATTCTGATCCACGCTGAGAACTTCCGCTATGATCTCTTTCAGTTTTTCAAATTCCATCTCTCATCATCCCCCTGAAATATAATAATTGATAAAATCAAAGATCAAGGTATTGTTTTATCTTACCATTCACATCCTGCTCCTTGAAGGTGATGCACTGGATGATCGAATTCCTTACTTCTACGGCCTTTGCAGAGCCGTGTGTCTTAACGACAAGCCCTTTAAGTCCCAAAAGCGGCGCTCCCCCGTATTGGCTCGCATCGAAATCCTTAAGCGTGGACTTAAGGGTATCCTTGATAAGGAGCGCTCCCAGCTTGGTCTTAAGATCGGACATGAGTCCTTCCTTCAGTTTGGAAAGGAATACCTTTGCGACGCCTTCATACATCTTTAGCGCCACATTGCCCGCAAACGCATCACAGACGATCACATCCGCTCCGCCGGCAGGGATGTCCCTGGCCTCAATGGATCCGATAAAATCAATATCAGTGCAGGAAGTGAGCAGGGGATATGTCTCCTTTACAAGAGCATTGCCCTTTTCCTCCTCTGTTCCGATGTTGAGAAGCGCGACCCTGGGTTTATCCACGCCCATCGCGTATTTCATATATGCCGATCCCATCTTGGCAAACTGCACAAGATGTGAAGCTCTGGCGTCTACATTGGCTCCACAGTCGACGAGCAGGGAAACTCCTTCGGCAGTAGGTATAAGCGGCGCAAGCGGAGGTCTCTCAACCCCTCTTATCCTTCCGACAAGAAGCTGACCGCCCGCAAGCACCGCTCCGGTGCTTCCCGCCGAAACAAAGGCATCACACTTCCCGTCTTTTACAAGATTAAGCGCCACCACGATCGATGAATCGCGTTTCTTTCTGATCGCCATCACGGGAGACTCACCCATTTCTATGATCTCCGTTGCGTTAACGATAACTATCCTGTTATCGGGAAAGTCGTATTTAGCGACCTCCTCCTCAAGGAGCTCCTTTTTCCCCGTAAGGAAAACTTTTACGTTTTCATTATCTCTGACGGCATCAGCCGCGCCTTTTACGATCTCACCCGGCGCATTGTCACCGCCCATGGCATCAAGTGCCACATTAACCATATTTCCCATATATTGTTTCCTGACTGATCTTACTGACAAATACCATATCAAACGAAATATAGTATGTCAAACGACACCAAAATCCCGGTATTATCCCGTTTTCTCTTCCTTTATGCGTCTTTTGGCGGAGATTTTATTCTTCTTCGTCATGCCCCGTGAGCTCTCCGGGCATAAAGAAATGTCTCGTCGACCCGAAGTTCGAACGATACACCTTTTTCCAGATTTTCCATATATACGGCACTGTGATATAAGGCCTGTCGATCTTTTTCGTATCGGCAAGCGCGGATACTTCCATATACAGTTCCTTTGCCAGTTCCGATTCAAAACGTATCTTCTTCATTTTCCCATCCCGAAAAAATAAAAAGCTCCGGCCTTAAACCGGAGCCCGTGTAATCTGATAATGATCAATCCTGAGCAAGGACTTCCTTTTTGTTGTAAGTGCCACAGTTCTTACATACTCTGTGCGGAAGCATGAGTTCGCCGCACTTGGGACACTTCACAAGATTCATCTTATCCATTTTCCAATTCGCACGTCTCTGATCTCTGTGTCCCTTGGATGATTTATTCTTTGGGCATATTGACATTTTTCCCACCTCCTTTGTCCGGCATTGGAACGCACTAGGCTATTATAAGTGCCCTCCCACCGTTTGTCAACGAAAAAAACCTTATTACACTTTCCGCATTACGCTTCCCGGCAGGACACGATATACTCCATTGCCTCCAGATACCCGTTGAGTCCATGTCCTACTATCTGCTTATCGCATGCCGGAGCAGTGACCGAAACCCTTCTGAACTCATCTCTTGAATTGATATCCGATATATGGATCTCTACCATGGGGATCGTGTCATACGAGCCCAGCGCATCATACAAAGCGTATGAATAATGCGTCAATGCTCCGGGATTGATCACTATCCCTCCGGTCCCGTCCGAATAGGCCGCCTGTATGCGGTCGATCAGGTCTCCCTCATGATTGCTCTGGTAGCACTCTACGTCGACGCCCAGTGTTTTCGCTTTTTCCTCTATAAGTTTTACAAGATGTCCGTAATCCTCTTCTCCGTACACCTTCTTATCCCTTATACCGAGAAAATTCAGATTTGGACCGTTGATGACCAATATCTTCATATCAGGACTTCCCCGTATCTTTCCATGATCCTGCCGTATCTCCGCATCTTTCCATGATCCTGCCGCATACCGTTGTCACATCATCCTCAAAGACCTCAATGACCTCATCGGCAAGGCTCAGGTAAGCACTCTCTCGTTTTTCCAAAAGCTCGTGCACTCTTGTTTCGAGATCGCCACCCGCAAGCATCGGTCTTTCCCCGACTCCCCTTCTGAGCCTGTTTATGAGGATATCCGCCGAAGCCTTCAGGTAGATCACCTTTCCGAGCTGTCTGATATAACTCCGGTTTGCCTCTCTGACAGGAGTCCCGCCCCCAAGCGATATGACTGCGTTCACATCCGATAAAAGAAGCCCCTGGAGCATGGATGTTTCCATCTGTCTGAAAGCTTCCTCTCCCGAACGCTCAAAGATCTCGGGAATGCTTTTTTGCTGCCGTTTTTCTATCTCGGCATCAGTATCTATGAGATCCGTCCCCGTCTTACGGGCAAGCATTCTTCCCACGGCAGACTTACCGGAGCCCATGAAGCCCTCAAGAATCAAGCTCATGATAAAGCTCCTCTACTATCTCCTCGGGAACCTCCTTTTTCATAAAGAATTCATACGAAGATGCCGCCTGGAAAACGAGCATCCTGAGACCGTTGTACGCCTTGCCTCCGTGAGCGGCGACTTTTTTCATGAAAGCAGTCTCTTTGGGCTTGTAGATAAGATCCACCGCCGACTCTATAAGATCATAAAAACCCTCATCCTCTATGACACAGGCCTCATCCTCAGGAGACAGCCCCACGGATGTGCACTGTATGCATATATACTTATCGGACGGGATGGACTTCCATCCGTCAAACCCCATTATCTTTATCCCGGGCTGATCTCCGAATATTTCCTCAGCTTTTTCTATACTCCTGTTCAGGATATATATCTGCCTGGCCCCAAGCCTGTTGAGCGTATAGATCACAGCCTTTGCGGCGCCTCCGGCTCCGAGTACGATCACATCCCTGCCGTTGACCTGGATATCAAGACTGTCAAGTTCACGCATAAAGCCGGAAAAATCAGTGTTATACCCTTTGTATCCTCCCCTTATCCGGGCAAGCGTATTTACCGCCCCGATCTCCAGAGCCGCATCATCCAGCTCTGTCACATACTGCATGACCTCGACCTTATGAGGAACCGTGACATTCAGACCCTCTATGCCAAGCGCATAGGCTCCTTCGACTGCTTCCTCAAGTCTTTTCGACCGCACTCTGAAAGGTACGTAGATGGCATCATCTCCGAGCTTTGACGCCAGGAGATTATGGATAGCCGGACTGCCCGTATGTTCTATCGGATCTCCTATCAGACCAAGTACTTTGGTTTTTCCGTTTACGATGTTCATAAAAGCTCCCTTTCACTCCTTATCCTGTGTGTGATCTTATATAAAAAGACTATCAGGGTTTCGGGGATCCGCTTGAAGTGGATCTGTATCTCCTCATGTGAGGCTATACGCCTTACCATGATACTCTTTATCCCGGCATTGTTCGCTCCCCAGATGTCGGTAAAAAGCTGGTCTCCTACCGCAAAAGTATCATCCCTTCCGGTCCCCATCTTTTTCATGGCTTTGATATAGCCGCCCGCCTTGGGCTTACCGGCTTTATATACATATTTACAGCCTACGGCATCCGCGAAAGCCTTCACCCTCGGCTCACGATTATTGGATACCACTGCGGTCGCAAACCCCATGTCTGACAGTTTTTTTATGAGCTCAACCGATCTTTCGGTCGCCGGCTGGTTATGCTCAACCAGCGTATTGTCTATGTCAAATATTATGCCCCTGTACCCTTTTTCCCACAAGCCCCGGTAATCAATGCCGTAGGTATCGTCGCACATGGCCAAAGGAAATAACCTCATATCCGCTCCGTCAGCACAAAACTTAAAATGCCCTGCTGTTTCGCAGGGCATCATGTATCAGGAATTATTGAGAACCTTCTTCAATTCGTCTACGAATGTATTCACGTCCTTGAACTCTCTGTAAACCGATGCGAATCTTACATAGGCTACCGCATCCAGATCCTTCAGTTTGTTCATGATGAGCTCTCCTATGACCGAACTCCCTATCTCTCGTTCTTCCAGTTCGTAGATCTCTTTTTCAACCTCATCGATCATGAGATTGATCTTTTCGGCGGAAACAGGTCTCTTGTGGCATGCCCTCAGGATTCCCCGTTCCATTTTTTCTCTGTCATAAGTCTCCCGGTTATTATCCTTCTTTATGACGATAAGCGGTATGGTCTCGACTTTCTCGTATGTGGTAAACCTCTTGCCGCATTCATCACATACTCTTCTTCGTCTTATTGAATTGTTTTCTTCGGCCGGTCTCGAATCTATAACTCTGATGTTTTCATGGCCACAAAAAGGACATCTCATCTCATTTCACCTCTTCCGACCGGCATGGCGCATTTTAATAATAGCCTGGCTGCAACGCCGGTCTTAAAACTCCCGCTGTATTATCAGCTGTCGTCAGTGTCTTTTCAGGAAATCCGGTATGTTGATACTCTTCGGCTCTACCCTGCCGATCGTTACGGGCTCGGTAGGAGTCGTCGGTCTCGCCTGATGAGGAGCCGCTCCTCCCGGACGATTTGAAAGATTTGCCGTTCCTCCCGTTCCAAGAACCTGTACGTTATCGGTCTGCGGAGCGATCGGTCTCATACCGTTTAGATTCGTCATACCGCCGGGATTCAGAACCGCCTGTCCGCCAAAATTAAGCCCGCCGCCCATTCCGGCTCCGAAAGGACTTGCCGCTTTGGGTTTTTCTGCCTGAGCCTGCTGCTGTACGCTCAAAAGCCCGGTGGCGATAACTGTGACAGATATAGTATCATCCCCGACATCTCCCGACTTATCGGTACCGAATATGACATCGGCTTCCGGATCGATCAGACCGTTCAGGAAGTCTGAAATGGAGTAAACATCTTCGTTCGTTACATTTCCGGTTATATTGTAGATAAGGTTCTTCGCGCCGTCGAGCTTGGTGTCGAGAAGCGGATTCTCCACGGCCTTTTTGACCGCATCCATTGCCCTGCTCTCTCCTTTGCCCGAACCCATGCCTATATGCGCGACACCCTTGTCATGCATGGTCGTGCGTACATCGGCAAAGTCAACGTTCATGAGGGCTTCACCTGTGATAAGATCCGTTATTCCCTGTACGGACTGCTGCAGGACTTCATCAGCCTTCTTAAAGGACTCCTCAAACGGAAGCTTGGGATCGAGTGCTCTCAGCTTGTCATTGGGTATAACGGTATATGTATCGACGCTCTCAGCAAGCCTGGCTATGCCGGACTCGGCTTTTTTCATGCGCCCTCTCGACTCAAATGAAAAAGGTTTTGTTACTATGGCAGTGGTAAGTATCCCCATCTCCTTTGCAGCCCTGGCGATGACCGGCGCTGCTCCGGTTCCTGTTCCGCCTCCCATTCCGCAGGTAATGAACACCATATCGTATCCTTCGATACGACCTTTGATCTCATCTATAGACTCCTCGGCGGCCTTCTCACCCCTCTCGGGATCTGCCCCCGCTCCGAGTCCTTTTGTTAGCTTCTGACCGATCTGTACGTAATTGGGCGCCTTACAGCTCCTCAGATCCTTAAGATCCGTATTTACCGCCATAAGCTCAACACCTCTTATACCGACATCAACCATCCGGTTAAGAGCATTATTGCCTGCACCGCCAACTCCGATGACCATGATCTTGCAAGCGTACTCTGAAGCGTCAGATTTCATCTCAAACACAACAAATCCTCCTCAAAACCCTTCTGAATAAAAACCCTTTTAAGGCTAAATTACATAATAACTTCTATGTCAAAATTTCGCAAGACATAATTTAAGAATCCCTCTCAAAAGTTATATACCCTTCATCCCGCTCGACCGAGTAATTCTCAAGATGCAATTCCCCGGATAAACCTATGATCGAAGGGATGACACTTTTAAGCTTCATCATCTTTTCATCAATATTCTCCATGCTGCCGATCAGAACTCTTGCATTACCGAAATACAAAGTAATATTCATATCATCATCAAAATAGATCCGGTCGGCTCTTATATCATACTTGTCAAAAAGCTGCGTCAGGTCAAGTATTGTCGTAAAGACTTCCTCATTATTTACCGGGAGCGGCTCATAAAGCACACATTCGTCAAAATCAAGTCCTGTCACATAAGGGATATCGGGAATGATCTCCGTGGCCGACTCTACTATAATGCCGTCCCTGTCAAAATACATATACCTTCCGAGATATTTTACATATCCGGCAATGGCTTTTTCGTATACATTGATCGTAACCGCCGTCGGCGAATCGATCGTAACATCCATCCTCTCGATAAAAGGAATATCCGTCACCGATCTGTTCCTGTATTTCAGATACAGATACACCGAGTTATGTCCCAAAGGGCCGTTCATGATCATATCCTCGATCTGTTCTTTACTGTACCTGCTGCTCCCCGTTACTTCGATGTCTTCGACATCAAAGTATATCCAGATGAACATGCCGGCTATAAGCAGCAAAGCCGCTATAAGGGCAGCTATGACCGGTCTCCTGTCGTGCATATCAGCTCATCCTGATCTTTTTTGACACGGACAGCGCTATCCCGATCTCAGCAAGCAAAAAGACAGACGAAGAGCCTCCGTATGAAATAAACGGCAGCGTAATGCCGGTATTTGGCAGCGTATTTGTCACGACCGCAATGTTCAGGATCACCTGCAGCGCAAAATGCGTCATGACTCCGGTAACGAGCAGCGATCCGAAAAGATCAGGCGCGTTGGTCGCGATCATCAGCAGATGATATATGAGCATGACAAAAAGCAGGATGACCGCCAATGCGCCAAACATTCCCAATTCCTCACATATAATGGAAAAGATCATATCGTTTTGCGCCTCAGGCACAAAACCGAGCTTCTGCGTACTCTGTCCGAGTCCCTTTCCGAGTATGCCCCCAGAGCCGATGGAATACAGCGCCTGAAGAGTCTGAAAGCCTTTGCCCGAAGCATAAGCCTCGGGATCGAGCCAGGCCTTGATCCTTCCGAGACGATATGAAAGCTCCGCCGGAATGATGTTCTGAGCTATGATATAGACCACGAATCCCGCCAGAGCAAAGCCCGCTCCGGCAATGACGATATACGGCTTGCTTTTCGGACTCGCGACAAAAAGCATGATATAGACTATCGCGAATATTATTATCGCAGAGCTCAGATTTTCGGTTATTAAATAGACCATGGCCGAAGGCAGCAATGCAAGCAGTATCGTCGTCACAATGCCTTTCATATGCTGCACGCGTTTCAGATTTCCGCTGACATAAGCCGAAAAGAAGACGATCATCCCAACCTTTGCGACCTCCGCAGGCTGAAGCGACAAGCCGAGATTAAGCCATCTTCTTGCTCCATTGATGGTCATCCCGAGAGGTGTAAGCACGAGAAGTATCAAAACAAGCGATACAAAATATGCCGGCCATGCAAACTTTTTAAGCAGATGATAATCGATCTTTGCCAGCCCCGCCATCCCCACAAGGCCCACAAGAGTCGCTCTTAACTGACTCATCAGATAATAATTCGCCTTTCTGCCGGCCCGTACTGCGGAATAAGCGCTTGCAGAGTAGATCATGATAAGTCCGAACACCACAAGAAAAAGGACGATGAAGATAAGACTTCTGTCCGCTTGTCCATTGCTCTTTTCCTTTTTTCCGTGGCGCACCGCCCTTACGGGTCCGGTGTCTCTCACTTTCCTAACGGTATCCAAAGATCACTCCTGAAGCTTATTGACCAGTTCCTTGAAAATATTTCCTCGTTCCTCAAAATTCGTAAACATACCCCAGCTGGCGCAGGCAGGCGATAAAAGGACTGCTTCCCCGGGAGACGCGAGCTCGTGCGATCTCGCGACTGCCTCCTCCATCGAATCCACCTTGATGATGTCGTTAAAACCATGCTCTTTTGCGCATTCCGCTATCTTATCCGCCGTCTGTCCCAGGAGGATAAGGTATCTGACCTTACCGTCAAACGCCCCGATCCATTCATCATAGGAAGATCTCTTGTCGAAGCCTCCGCCGATGAGGATCGTTGGTTTACTCATGGCCTTTATGCCTTTTATGGCCGCATCGGGATTCGTTCCTTTTGAATCATTGTAATAATCAACCCCGTTCACGGTCCTGACATACTCGATCCTGTGCTCTACCGCCTTAAAGCTGCGGATGGTATCTCTTATCATATCCATAGGGATGCCATAGGCATATGTCATCCCTATCGCCGCCATTACGTTCTCATGATTATGCGAGCCGATCAGCTGCATATCGTTTATCCCGATCACAGGGATATCGTTGTACATTATCATATCCCCGTCGATATGCAGGACATCACATCCGGTCGCCCTCGCTTCCGCAGGATCCTTTCCGGTAAAATAAATGACCCTGCAGCCCGCTCTGGATCCGACAGCTCTCGTATAAGTATCGTCATAATTGAGGACCGTTACATCATCCGATCCCTGTCTTAGAGTGATCCTCTCCTTCATCGCCGCATAGTTTTCCATCGTGTAATGCCGGTTCAGATGGTCGGGCGTGATATTGAGGATCGCCGACACCTTCGGCCTGAAGGCATCTGTAGTTTCAAGCTGAAAGGATGATATCTCGACCACAGTCACGCTCCGGTCGTCGGTATCAAGGGCTGCCGCGGTGTATGGATTTCCGATATTCCCCACCACAAAGGTCTTCCCTCCCCTTACAGCCGTATAGGTTTCACATATTTTCCCCACGAGTGTCGTCGTCGTGGTCTTCCCGTTGGTACCGGTAATCGCGAGCACATCCCCGCGGGCGTGGGAATAAGCAAGCTCGATCTCCCCGGAGATCCTGACGCCCCTTTCCCTGAAGCTTTCCACCATCGGGTTGTCGATCGGGACTCCCGGTGACAGTATCACCTCGTCAATCTTTTCCGAGACCTCAGCCGGAAGCTCACCGACATATATATCGGTATCATTCTCTTCCATAAACTTTCTTTTAATATCATCCACAAGAAGCCTGTCGTTAGAATCAAACAAAGAAACGACAGCCCCGGTCCTGAAAAGAAGGGTTGCTGCTTTGATCCCGCTTATGCCGCTCCCTATGACAAGTACATTTTTCTTTTTATTCCCCATACTCTCCTGATCAGATCGCTACAAATGCCACTGCGGACAAAAGCGCGGTGACTATGGTAAATACTGCGACGACTCTGGTCTCGGTCCATCCCGAAAGCTCAAAATGATGGTGCAACGGCGCCATCTTGAAAAACCTCTTCCCGCCGGTCTTCTTAAAATAAAGGACCTGGATGATAACGGAAAGGACCTCGGCAAAGTATATAAACGCCGAAATGATGATGTATATCGGCATGTTCATCATTATGAAAGACGAAGCAACAAATCCCCCGAGCGCCAAAGACCCTGTATCTCCCATAAATACCTTCGCGGGATGATGGTTATAGACCAGGAATCCCAAAAGAGCTCCCAGAAACGACATCGCGGCAGGCTCTATCCCGGTGCTTGTAACCGCAGAGGCAACCGCGACAAACACCGCGATCACCGCCGTAACGCATGAAGCCAGTCCGTCCAGCCCGTCCGTGAAATTAGAGCCGTTCACCGTCCCGCATATCACAACGATCTCAACCGGGATCGCCATCACCCCCAGCGAGGCAATAAATGCAGTCCCTCCTGCTGTGAAGAAAGAGCTGAACGGGATCTTCACATCGAAAGAGATATTCGTGAAAAAATGTACACACACGAGCACGATGATCGAAGCCGCTATCTGCAGGACAAGCTTCTGCCAGGCCCTCAGCCCGAGGTTGTGATGTCTGACCACCTTCAGGTAATCGTCACAGAACCCGACGAGCGCAAAGCATATGACGGAAGCAAATATCGGGATTATATTCCTGTGTGAATGAATATAAAATGCCATCACTATGATCCAGGGGATCAGAAAGATAAAACCTCCCATGGTAGGCGTCCCGTTCTTTGCTTTGTGCGAAGCAGGCCCGTCCTCTCTCTCGGTCTGTGCCGCTTTGAGCCTGACCAGTGCCGGAAGGATAAGCTTTCCGCTGACTACGGTCAATATAAATGTGATCGCCAATGGCGCTATATAATCCATCATAATCAGTACTCCAGATCAGATTTAACATTTTCATCTACAGGCTGCAATGTGTCCGGATCCAGCACCTCTCCGGTGTTGGGATCAAGCGGAAAACCTGTACTAGGATCATATTGTATCACATTTGGAGTATACATTTCATCCAGAGGGACCATGGCATCCGTCTGCCCCTCCTGTCCGGCATTCCCGGCCGCTCCGCCGGCAGAATTTTCCGATACTGCATTTTCGGAGACGGCGTTTTCCGATACCGCATTATCCGATACCGCATCGGAACCGATAAAGAACGAAGCTTCGGCATCCGTCAGCTCCTCCCTCTCCTTCTCGGTCAGCTCCTCTGTCGGGAATATATTAAGGTAAGGCAGGACCTCTGTCATGATATCCTTGCATAGCGTTGTCGCCAGTCTGGTCGAGTTCGACTGATCCGGATGGTTGGGATGGTCGATGACCACATAGCACAAAACCTCCGGAGAATCCATCGGTGTATATCCGATAAACGATATCAGATAATTCTTGGCCGATCTTGGCAGTTTCTCGGCTGTTCCGGTCTTGCCTCCCATCGTGTACCCCGCGGGTCTTGCCGTCCATCCGGTGCACTCTTCGGGATCGCTCATGACAACCGCATTGCAGTCATCCCTTATCATATCGGATGTTGCCTGCGATACGATCTGCTTAACTTTTTTTGCTTCGGATTCCTTGATCACCGCTCCTTCGGAATTTACCACCTTGGTGACCAGGTGCGGCTCATAATAATTACCGCCGTTTATCAGCGCGCTGAATCCCGCCGCCATCTGTATCATCGATACATTGAAGCCCTGTCCGAAGGAAGCGACCGCAAGGTCGGTCTGTCCCATCTTTTCCGTAAATACGTTCGCAGAACCGTTTACTTCTCCTGCCAGATCGATCCCGGTATAATTTCCGAATCCGAAATTCCGGTTGTATCTTAACCATTCCTGTTTCCCGAGGGCAAACGCCACATTCATCAGTACCACATTGCAGGATTTTGCTATTCCCTGCTTTACGGTAAGGGGGCCGTCGCCGAATCTGTTGTGGCAGTGTATCGTGTGCTCACCTATATCCAGCGCTCCGTTACAGACATACGTCTCATCTCCCCTTATGCTGGCCGAGTCGATCGCTGCGGCGACGGTAAAGGGTTTCATTGTGGATCCGGGCTCATAGGTATCTGAAATACAAAAATTCTTCCAGACCGCATTTTTTATTATCGCATTATCCGAGAGAGACTCGTTCGTCACAAGCTCCATCAGATCGATCTCGTTCTCAGAAATGCTGTTCATCGATACCCCGACCGCCTCGGCCAGGTCCTCCTTCGAAAGGAGTCCGGCATATTGCGTGAGATCCACTCCGGTCATGTTCTGAGGTTCATTCAGGTTGAATGCCGGGTATCCTGCCATGGCATAGATCTCCCCGTTATTCGGATTCATGATGATAACGCCTACGTTGTCCGCGGCGGGTCCGGTCCTGTATGCGTTGCGGTTCTCTTCTGAGAACTCGTTTATGTGTTTCTCAACGATAGCCTGTATGTTCGTATCGAGCGAAGTCACAAGCGAATAGCCGTCATCCGCCTCCTTGACGGTCCTTGTAAGAGTGCCGTCCGCATTCAGATACCCGTAGGTCCTTCCGTTGGTCCCGTTCAGCGTATCGTTATAATATTCCTCCAGCCCGTACTGCCCTTCGTTTCCGGTCTGCACGAAACCGAGAACATCGCAGGCCATGTTGTTGTAAGGGTATTTTCTCTTGTATTCTTCCTCGAACCATATGCCGTTTTTTGCAGGGTCGACTATTGCATTGGCTTCCTCATCCTTGCCTTCTTTTTTCAGCTCGTTACGTTTGATGCTGTTTGCGGAGATCGCCTCATCGATCATCGCGTTGTAGTTATCGATCCTGGAGCTCTCCAGCTGTTTCAGATACTTCTTGTACGAGGCCCCCGGATTCTTTTCGACATACTCCCTGACTTCATCGATGTCAAGCTCGGCAAACGCCTTTTGCAGTATCGCAAGCGTCGGTTCTATATGTGCGCCCTCATCCACGCTTAAAAGCTTGGAATCAACGATCAGATTGTAAACCTTCTCGGAATAGGCCAGGACCGTTCCGTTCCTGTCCTCGATGGATCCGCGCTTAAAAGGCAGGATCGTGCTGTCGTATGACTGCTGTGCGAGCACCTGTTTTTTATATGCCTCCCCGTTATCACGGTTTATATTCGCTATCCTTATAATAAGATACGCAAAAGCCAGTAGTACCAAAAAAAACAGTACTACCAGCTTCTTTTGCATAGAGGAGGTGAACTTTCTATGTTTTTCCTTTGCCATTATTCAGATGGTATTTCCCTGTATTGTCTTACATAATCCGAATCATTGTTTGCTGTGATCGAAACCTGTCCTGAATCTGGATAATTCATGTGCAGCTCATTCATTGCGACCTTCTTGATCTCTTCCATATCCACATTTCCGACGATCCTGTCATATTCCTCGTCGTTCTGGAGCTTGAGCGCCGCCACCTTGCTCTGAAGCTGCTCGACATTTTTCTGGCTCTCGGTTATATCGCTTCTGAGATTAATATACATTATACAGCTTACAAATAAAATACTGGCCATAAACACAAGAAAAGCCACGTATCCGGCATTCATCCTTGCCGCTTTTTCACGATTCCTTATGACCGCATCGGAGACAGGCTTCTTAAAAGGCTGTACATATTCTTTTTCTAATGCTCTGATGGTATTTCCTTCAACGATATAATCTCTCATAGCTTTTCAAATGTCCTTAATTTCGCGCTGTGTGACCTCGGGTTGCTTTTTAGTTCTTCTTCGCTTGCGGTTATCGCTTTTTTCTTTACGCATCTCCCCTTGCTCTTCCTCCCGCATACGCATACCGGGAAGCTTGGCGGACAGATGCATGGATTTTCGTTTCTCCTGAAATTTTCTTTTACGATCCTGTCTTCGAGTGAATGAAAGCTTATGACCGAAAGCCTTCCGTGAGAAGCCAACAGATCTATCATCGTATCGAGGCTGTCCTGTAATGCGTCCAGCTCGTGGTTTACTTCTATCCTGAGTGCCTGGAATGTCCTCATCGAAGGATTGCCGCCCGTGCGCTTTGCCTTTGCCGGTACCGCATCTGATATTATCCCGGCCAGTCTGGCGGTCGTTTCTATCCTCTCTTCCGCCCGGACCGATGCTATCTTCCGGACTATCGCCGTCGCATATCTTTCCTCGCCGTACTCCCTTATGATCCGGATCAGCTCTTCTTCTGCATAATCATTGACTATATCTGCGGCTGTGACTGAGGACGATCTGTCCATCCTCATATCCAAAGGACCGTCTTTCATATATGAAAACCCTCTGCCGGCATCATCCAGCTGATGGGAAGAAACCCCTATATCAAGGATGATCCCGTTCACCTCCCTGATCCCGAGATCATCCAAGATATTCTTTATATTCCGGTAGTTTTCCCGGATGACAGTGGCCCTGCCACCGTATTTTCCAAGTCTTTTGCTTGCGGCCTCTACAGCTTCCCCGTCCTGGTCTATAGCTATCAGCCTTCCCTTTTCGGAAAGCCTTTCGGCTATCATCGCCGAGTGACCGCCTCCGCCGGCCGTTCCGTCAACGTATATTCCGTCGGGATCTATATTCAGTGATTCTATCGTCTCCTCCGGAAGGACGGATACGTGTTCGAATCCTGTCATAGTGAAAGTCCGAGTTCTTCGAGCTTCAAAGCCACATCGTCCATATCGATATTGGCCTCTTCGGCATCATACCTTTCCTTGCTCCATATCTCGATGTGATTTCCTACGCCTACAAGGACCACGTCCTTTACCAGATCTGCATGTTCCCTGAGCGGAGCCGATATGAGTATCCTGCCCTGTTTATCGTATTCGCCTTCCTGAGCGGATCCCACGAAGAATCTTGCCAGAAGACGGCTTTCTTTATTGGAGAGGGGGAGAGCGCTTATCTTTTCCTGTAATGTTTTGTAGGCTTCCATGTCGTATACGAAAAGACAGCCATCAAATCCTTTTGTGACATAAAAGCGCTCTCCCAGGTTATCACGATATTTTGCCGGAACGATCAATCGTCCCTTTGCATCTATTGTATGGTTATACTCGCCAATGAACATTTCCGGAAATTCACCACTTTAAACCACATTTATGGTTTTTGACACCACTTTTTACCACCTGATGATATAATATACCCTTTTTTCACCTTATGCAAGCATATTTTTATAAAAGTGCACAATAAAACACGCCTATTCAGGCGTGTTTATTGTGCAATATGCTACATATTGTATTCTGTTATTGCTTATCCACTACATCTTGTGTTTGTCTTCTCCGGACTTTCTTCTTTTTCTTAAAGATCCCTGTCCTCTGATAAAGCTCCACTCCGGCAGCCGTCAATACCATCAACGCCGCGACCACCATGGAAACGGGGATCTTTGTCCCTGTGATATAAAGCTGGTCGGTCCTTATCGCTTCGATCCAGAACCTTCCTATTCCATAGCCCGCTATATAAAGGCAAAAGATCTCTCCCGAAAACTTCTTGTGCTTCCTGTACAGGAAAAGCAGTATCAACAGGCCGGCATTCCACAATGATTCATATAAAAATGTAGGGTGTACCTGTATGAAGTTCTCCCCCGCGCCTATCGTTGAAGCAAGCGCAGGCGTTATATCCCTCTCCCTGACAGCCTCTATGGGGATGCGCATCGCAAAGATGTTATCGGTGTAGCCTCCGAAAACCTCCCTGTTAAAGAAATTCCCCCAGCGCCCGAGCGACTGTCCGATAAGGAATCCCAGAGCTATCGAATCCCACACTTCAAAAAAGCTCTCCTTTTTGATCCTGCAATATATCAGGATCGCGATCAGCGCACCGATCACGCCCCCGTATATGGCCAGTCCGCCCTGCCTGATGTTCAGTATCTGGATCGGATCACTGCTGTAATAATCCCACGAGAATATCACATAATAGATCCTGGCCCCCACGATGCCGCTGGGGATCCCTATAAGGGCCAGATCCCAGATCGGATCATCCGCAAGGCCCCTGCTTCTCCGGTCGTAAGCCGCAAGCGAAACGCCAAGGAGCATTCCAAAAGCGATTATCAGGCCATAAAGCGCTACGGTAAAACCAAAAACGGTAAAGCTTTTGGGTACATTACTGAAATACAGGTTCAGATTGGGAAATGCAATATCATTGATATCCATCAGATTCTGCTCAGACATTGAATTTGAAAAGCACTACATCTCCATCCTGCACGACGTACTCTTTTCCCTCCTGACCCACAAGGCCCTTTTCCTTTGCCGCATTCATCGACCCACACTCGATCAGGGTATCATACGGCACTACCTCGGCCTTGATAAATCCTCTCTCAAAATCAGTATGGATCTTTCCCGCTGCCTGTGGCGCTTTAGTCCCCCGCTTAATAGTCCAGGCCCTCGACTCGTCCTCTCCGCAGGTAAGGAAGGAAATAAGGCCGAGGAGTTCATAGCTCGCCTTTATGAGCTTATCAAGTCCCGATTCCTTAAGGCCGAGGTCCTCAAGGAACACCGCCTTGTCCTCATCATCAAGTTCCGAGATCTCCTCTTCTATCTTGGCGCAGATCACATAGGTCCCTGAGCCTTCTTCCCCGGCGAAATCTCTGACCTTTTTGACCATATCATTCGATGCCCCGTCGTCCGCAAGATCCTCCTCGCTGACATTAGCGGCATAGATCACGGGTTTTGCCGTAAGCAGGCTGTACCCGCGCATCAGCGCTTCCTCTTCTTCATCTTCGGGCTCATAAACCGCCGCCCTTTTTCCCGCTTCAAGCAAAGCCTTGAGCTTTTCAAGAAGCGCCGCTTCCTTCTGATATTCCTTCTGAACCTTGGCGACCTTCCCAACCTTACCGAGTCTGCGCTCGACGACCTCGAGGTCTGCCATCTCCAGTTCCACGTTTATCGTATCTATATCGCGAAGCGGATCCACTGAACCGTCCACATGAACAACATTAGGATTTTCAAAACATCTGACTACATGTACTATCGCATCTGTCTCTCTTATATTTGCAAGGAACTGATTCCCGAGTCCCTCTCCTTTCGAGGCACCCTTTACAAGGCCTGCGATATCCACAAACTCTATGACAGCATGTGTGACCTTCTTTGAATTATATATCTCTCCGAGCTTGTCCACTCTCTCATCCGGCACCGGAACCACACCCACATTGGGATCTATCGTGCAGAACGGGAAATTTGCAGCCTCAGCTCCTGCC
>JAILQK010000042.1 GCA_024699045.1 Lachnospiraceae bacterium
GTTGCCGGGACTACGCCCAACTACTTTATTACCGTGGACAGGGTGAATAACAACGATACGTTCGATGTGGCGATAGAGGTCGAAGAGAGATTCTTCTCCGACGAAGTCAGAAAGCTGGAAAAGCTGCGCTCGGACGTGGAAGAGGCGATACATCAGACCGTGGGGATAAAGGCAAAGGTAAAGCTTGTAGAGCCCAATGCGCTGCCTCATTCCGAAGGGAAGACGAAGCATGTTGAAGATAAGAGGAAACTGAGCTGAACGGTTATATTTGACAGGAGGTTTACATAATTATGCTGGTAAAACAACTATCCGTATTTCTTGAAAACAGACCCGGGACTCTTGACGAGGCTCTTGAGATCCTGAAAAAAGCGAATATAAACATGAAAGCGCTGGCGCTTGCCGATACTTCGGAATTCGGTGTCATGAGAGTGATCGCGGATGACCCGGATAAGGCAAAGCAGGCGATGAAGTCGGCCGGGTATACTTCGATCGTAAATGAGGTGATATCCGTGGAACTGAAGCATGAAGTGGGATATCTCTCGGACATAGTCAAAAAGATCTCAGGGGTCGGGGTCAATATCGAGTATATGTATGCCGCGCCTTCAGAAGAGAGCGCTGCAAAGATGATAATAAAGACCGATGACGCGGCTAAAGCCATGAAAGCGATCGATGGATGACAGGATAATAGATTTTCATACGCATATATGGCCGGACAGGCTTGCGCCGGGGACGATAAAGGCGCTTTCGGCGGCGGCGGGAATACCTGCACGTACCGACGGCACGGCCGAAGGCCTCAGACGGTCGATGGCGGATTCGGGGATCGCGCTTTCGGTGGTTCTTCCGGTGATCACCAGGACCGAGCAGTTTGACAGTATAACCGGGTTTGCCAGCACGATAAACGAAAAGTATGAGGATCTTGTATCATTCGGAGCGGTCTTTCCCGGAGATCCGGATCATAAAGAGCGTCTTCGGATCCTGAAAGAATACGGCTTCAAGGGGATAAAGATCCACCCTGATTATCACAGGGTCGCGCTGGATGCGAAGGAGTCGATGGATATAATATATGAAGCTTCGGCTCTGGGAATGATAATATCGGTTCATGCGGGTATAGATATAGGGCTTCCGGATCATCCGTGCTCTACGCCTGAGATGGCGGCAAAGGTGCTTGATGAGATAGGCCCCGAAAAGCTGGTGCTGGCGCATACCGGAGGCTGGAAGCTCTGGGATGAAACGGAGGAGCTGCTTGCCGGAAGGGACGTTTATTTTGATCTTTCGTTTACTGACGGCTACATCCGCGATGAGCAGTGGGAACGGATAATAAAAAAGCATGGCGCAAAGAGGTGTCTTTTCGGCACGGATTCACCCTGGAGCGGGCAGAAGGAGACGACAGAGGCGCTCCGAAGGCTTGATCTTACGGATGAGGAATGCCGTCTGATCCTTTATGAAAATGCGTCCGGGCTGCTCGGAGGTTAGCTGATATGCAGGAAGTATGGATCTTTTCCGATGGGAGTTCAAAGGGAAATCCGGGTCCCGGGGGTTATGGGACCATATTAAGGTTTATAGACAGCAAGGGAGTGTCACACGAAAGGGAATACAGCGAGGGATTTCCCGAAACTACCAACAATAAAATGGAGCTCATGGGCGTTATCCGCGGATTTGAGGAATTAAAGAAGCCCTGCCGGGTCCATATCGTTACCGATTCACAGTATGTGGTGAAGGCATTTAATTCCGGATGGCTCGATAAATGGAAGGCGCACGACTGGAAGGGATCGGATAAAAAGCCCGTAAAGAATATAGAGCTGTGGCAGCGCCTGCTTGCGGCGATCGACGGGCATGAGTGCAGTTTTGAGTGGGTCAAAGGACACGCCGGACATCCGGAGAATGAAAGATGCGATACCTTGGCTACGGAGGCAGCGGATTCGGTATGAATCCGGACTTATCCATATAATCAATGAAGAAGAGCACGAAGAAAAAGATTGGCATAGGGATAGCGGTCGCCGTCGTTGCGATCGCAGGGATAAACATCTATATCACGCAGTCCCAGTATGCGACAGCGGATATCGAGTATGAAGATATTGTCTCCGGAGTCCGTATAACCGATGAGGCGGTCGAGGCGGTGCCGGTAGAGCCGGCAGAGGAGGTAGCTGAGGATGATTTCACCTCTATGGATGAGGGACCGGTCTATGATATAGGGACTTATCCGAAACTTGAGATAGACCATGAGGGGTTGAAAGCGGTGAATCCCGACTACAAAGGATGGCTGTATGTTCCGTGTCTTGATATAAGCTATCCGGTGGTGAGAGGGACGGACAATGACCATTATCTGCATCACACCTTTGAGGGCACCGAAAATGTCTCGGGATGTATATTTATTGACTCAGGCTGTGCCAAGGATATGGGTGATTACAATACATTCATTTATGGGCATAACATGAAGAACGGTTCGATGTTCGGGTCGCTCAGGAATCTGCTCTCGGATCCTTCGCCGATCCTTGAGGATCCCTACATCTATTATTATACGGAAGACGGAGTTTACGCGTATAGAACCTATTCTTTTCATAAGGTCCCGCCTAAATCCGATTATTTTATCTATGCCGTGACCCAGCAAAAATACTGGGATTATATCGACAGGGCCATTTCTGACCGTTCGGTCGATATGGATACGGTCGTAGACAAAAGGAAGAATTCCATCACGCTTTCCACATGTAACGGCGCAGGGGAATCAAAACAGCGATTTCTTATTCATGCCGTTAATGTCGGATATTACAAACCGGTCTGAAAAAAGATTCAAGTATCATTTTTTTATCTTTTCTGCGGCCGGCTGTTCGGAACCGGACCTCAAAGGGTATACATGATATCATTATACAAGATATCGCATTGGCATCCGGATCGTTTACCACATCATGTGGTTTTCATAATGGATTTACATAATTAATTATTCACAAAATTTCACCTAATTTAACGAAAATTTTCGTCAAAATGCACAATTTGCGGCGGAAACATTGTCCTTTTTTTAGGTTTACGTGGCAAAACGCGTATGATACTATATTGAATAATAGTGTTATTGGGTCAAACTGCACTTCTGCGTCCTGACGGATTTTATGGTGATGACCGGGGACGGGTGGAGCAAAGACTCCAATAAAGGTTGAAAATACGCGGTTTTGAGAGGTGAAAACATGAAGAGATCGAGTAAAAAAGTCATCGTAGCACTTTTGTTGATTACGATGCTGTCGCAGACATTGTATTCGGCGGCTGCCGGATTTTTCGGTCTGGGAACTCAGAAGTACGCATATGCGGACGATGAGGTGACCGAAGAGGTAGATCCGGGAGAGGAGGTCGACGCATCCACCCAGGATGACGGTACGGAAGCTCCGGGAGAGGTTTCGGAGGAGCCTTCCACAGAACAGTATATACAGGAGGAGGGTACGGAAGAAACACGCGATGTTCCGCCCGAAGTCAGACTGCAGATCGCATACGAGAATGCAGATGGCTCAGCCATTAAGGATACCGAAGATTATGAGGAATCTCCGGGATATATCTATGTGCTTAAAAACGAAGCACCTGAGATCGAAGATTACACCTACAGCAAAACCACTATTAATATAGAAGAAACAGACAGAGACATCACCGCCGTATTCAGCGAGGATAAAGAAGGCGTGCGGGTTTATTCCGTTACGGAAGATGAAGATGTTGAAAATAAGAACTTTGAAGACATTGCATGGACAGAGCTTACGGCAGACAACGTCATTGTCATGCATTATGATGCAGTCGAAGAAGAGTCGGAAGAGCCCGAAGAGGAAGTAACCGAGGAGGCAACTGAAGAGACATCGGAGAAAAAGACCGACGAAGAAGGAACCTCCGATACCGAAGAAAAGACCGACGAAGAAAAAGCAACCGAAGAGGTTTCCGAAAATGAAGCGGAAGGCAGTGAAGAAGAGGCTGTAAAGCGCGTATATGAGTACGAGGACAGCAACATCTATGCGAAGGCGACGCTTGAGAAGGCGGATGCCATACCTGATGATGCGGTATTCGTGGTAAAGGATGTGACCGGAAGCAGCGATGCCGATGACGCGGTAGAAAAGGCAGATGGCGCTACCGATACCGAACTGGATAAAGAAAAGGCCAGAGTCTATGACATACATTTTGAAAATGACGAGCTGGGTGAGATAGAGCCCGAGGAAGGCTCTGTCACCATAGAGATCAGGTTCAAGAAGAGCATCATAGCTCCCGAGGGCGAGGAAGAGGCCGGAGACAGGGCCGTGATACTGGTTCACGTATCGGATGACGGTGAGGCTTCCGAGGTCGAGGCTGACATAGCGGACGGCGGCAGCGGAGTAACTTCCGTTTCCTTCGATACCGATTCGCTTTCATTATATGTATGTGCTACCAATGCAGAAGTAAAGGCCGGCACATCCAGGTCAGTAGCCTCCATACTGGGAAGGGCACAGTATTACGGCATCACCGCCAACAAGGTGACACTTGCCGGACATGTGGATTCAAATATGGCAGTGGGTGAGCTGAACACCAACAACAATACCACCCAGGGTGCATACACCGGCTCGGGCAATCCGGGTAATGATATCATCGCAAGCTACATCGGCTCTACCTGGTATGCCGATGTAC
>JAILQK010000091.1 GCA_024699045.1 Lachnospiraceae bacterium
TTTTTTACTCCGCTTTTTGCGGAGTTATATATTGGATCCGGGTTAGCTTGTTCTAACCGTCCGCCGGATGCCGAAAGTTCTTCAAATAATAATAAAGCATAAGGAGTACGGACAGTGAAAACCGATTATAAGAACTGGGTACCAAAAGGAATGATATGCGGTCTTATCGCCGGCACGGGTGTTTTGGGAGCAGGTCTTGCGACTTCGATCGTTTTGACAAAGGATGCATCCAAACCGGTACGCATAGCTGCCAATTCGATCCTGGGGGGAGCGACGCTTGCCTGCGCAATAGGCGCGCAATGGTCTGTGTATGCCTACGGTCAGTTTTCCTACAACGGAAAGCGGAAGCTTTCAAAACAGATAATAGAAGGGACGGCCGGATACGTTGATATTCCCGAAGGCGGTGTCGGTCTTGATGTAGGCTGCGGAAGCGGAGCGCTTACCATCGCCTGTGCAAAAAGGAATCCCCGGGCAAGGATGATGGGCATCGATCGCTGGGGGAAGGAATATGCATCTTTTTCAAAGGAGCTGTGTGAGAGAAATTCGAAAGCCGAGGGATTGAAAAATACAAGCTTTTCCGGAGGAGATGCCACACATCTTGAATTTGAGGATGAGACCTTTGATGCCGTGACCAGTAACTACGTATATCACAACATATCGGGTGTCAGTAAGCAGGAGCTTCTGATTGAAACGCTCCGTGTACTCAAGAAGGGCGGCACCTTTGCGATACACGATATCATGTCAAAAGGCAGATACGGAGATATGAAGGCTTTCAAAGAAAAGCTCATGGCAAAGGGGTATGAAGAGGTCAGGCTTATACCCACAGACGACGGTAAGTTTATGTCTAAGACCGAGAGCCGGCGGTTAGGCTTATCGGGATCAACACTGCTTGTCGGGAGAAAATAAATCAAAGCCGGATAAATAAAAACTATCAGAAAGGGGAAAATTATCATGAAATGGACGGGAGTAGGATTGTTTGCGCTTGGAACGCTGTTCGGCCTGGAAGGGGTCAGACTGCTGTCATCTAAGGACGCAAAGAAGGTTTATGCACACTGTACGGCAGGAGTATTGAGGGCAAAGGATTCGGTACTGGATCAGGTCACTGTCCTTCAGGAAAACTGCTCCGACATCTATGAAGAAGCCAAGGTCATCAATGAGGAGAGAGCTCTTAAGGAAGTAACGGAAGAATGAGATTTACGATCAGACACGAGATCAAAAACAGGATCCGTGTCCATCTTGAGATGAAACGCATGAGCTTTTGTGAAGCGGATACTTTGGAGTATTACCTTAAAGGTGTCGAAGGGATCAAAGAAGTCCGTATCTATGAGAGAACCGCTGATGCAGTGATATTTTATGATCATGACCGGTCGATCGTGCTCGAAAAGATAAGGAGCTTTTCCTTTGAAAATGTCAAGCCGCCTGAAAGGGTATTGGAGAGTTCCGGAAGGGAGCTTTCCGCAAGGTATTACGACAAAATAGTTACCACTGTCGTATTTCACTTTTGCAGACGGCTCATCCTCCCTTATTTCGTGCGCAGGATATGGGTCGCTTTAAGAACTGTAAGATATCTGTGGCGGGGACTCAGGACAGTTAAGAGCAGGCGCCTGCAGGTGGAACTGCTTGATGCGATCGCGATCCTCGCGGCAGTTCTGACCGGCGATCATAATACCGCTTCCGGAGTCATGTTCCTTCTTAAGATAGGTGACACACTGGAGGAGTGGACCCATAAACGTTCGGTAGACGATCTGGCAAGGAGGATGTCTCTGAACATTGATAAAGTATGGCTTCTGACAGACCGGGGAGAAGTACTTACGGATTCTTCCGATATTGCCTGCGGCGACAGGGTGATCGTAAGGATCGGCAATATGATCCCTTTTGACGGTGAAGTATGCTCCGGTGAGGCTATGGTCAATCAGGCGTCGATGACAGGAGAATCCGTAGCAGTCCGCAAAGCAGAAGGAGCAAGTGTTTTTGCGGGAACGGTAGTGGAAGAAGGCGAGCTTACGGTAAAGGTTACCCAAACAGAGGGATGCGGCCGTTTCGATAAGATCGTGAAGATGATCGAAGAATCAGAGAAGATGAAATCAACTCTGGAGAGCAAGGCAGAGAGACTGGCAGACCGTCTTGTCCCTTATACGCTTCTTGCTGCAGCCGCAACATGGCTCCTGAGCCGAAATATCGCAAAAGCCGTATCGGTGCTCATGGTCGATTATTCATGCGCGCTTAAAATGGCAATGCCGATATCAGTCCTTTCTGCCATAAAGGAAGCTTCGGGATATAACATAACGGTCAAGGGAGGAAAATTCCTCGAAGCCGTGGCTGAAGCGGATACTATCGTCTTTGATAAGACAGGGACCCTGACAAAGGCCGAACCAACGGTTTTGCGGGTTGTTTCGTTTTGTGATGAACCGGAGGATGAGCTGCTCCGTCAGGCGGCCTGCCTGGAGGAACACTTTCCTCATTCGGTCGCCCGGGCGGTCGTGGAGGCGGCGTCTAAGAAAGGGTTATCTCACGATGAGATGCATACCAATGTGGAGTATATAGTAGCACACGGAATTGCTTCTTATATCGACGATGAAAAAGCGGTCATCGGGAGCTACCATTTTGTTTTTGAGGATGAAAAAGTATCCCTGCCCGACGACGGGAAGGAAAAGTTTGATTCCCTTCCGGATGAATATTCGCATCTGTATTATGCAAAGAACGGGAAACTCTCGGCATGCATCCTGATAGAAGATCCCCTGCGCAAAGAGGCCGGCAGGGTAGTCGAGAGGCTTCGCGGGCAGGGCTTTAAGCATATCGTCATGATGACAGGCGACAGTGAAAGAACAGCCGCAAAAATAGCCGCCGAGGTTGGGATCACCGAGTACTATGCCGAGGTGCTGCCCGAGGATAAGGCAGGATATATCGATAACGCAAAGGCTGATGGCCACCGGGTAGTCATGGTGGGTGACGGGATCAATGATTCCCCGGCGCTTTCCGCCTCGGATGCCGGGATAGCCATAAGCGAGGGAGCTGAGATCGCAAGACAGATAGCGGATATAACTATCGGATCCGATGATCTTGAAAGCATCGTCATATTAAGAGATATCAGCAGGCTTTTGATGAAACGTATCAGATTTAATTACCGGGCGATCGTAGGCTTTAATACGACATTGATCGGACTCGGGATAGCCGGTTTTATACCGCCTGCTACTTCCGCCATGCTGCATAACGGCTCCACGATCGCGCTGGGGCTTAAGAGCATGACGGATCTTATTCCCGAAAACAAAGAACAGGCAGGTTCGTAACATGGGACAGATCATTGTAATAGCTGTACTTATCCTTATCATAGTTTATACCGTATACGATACGGTCCGGAGGATACGCGGAGGCTCTTCATGCTGCGGCGGAGGCGAGCCTGCAGAGAAGAAGATAAAGGTCGGAGACAGGAACAAAAAGAATTACCCTTATAAATATATCCTGAGTGTAGAAGGCATGCATTGCGCAAACTGCGCCAGACGGGTCGAAAATGCATTTAATGCCGGGGAAGGCAGGTGGGCGATAGCGGATGTCGGGAAAAAAGAGGTGACACTTCTTTCCAAACATGAGGAAACGGAGAATGAGCTCAGAGAGATCACGGAATCATCAGGCTATACAATGATCTCTGTTTCAGGAGTCTCAGCAGGGCAGGTATAGTAAAGAACTGAGCAAGGCCGGTATGTTAAAGAACTGAGCTGGCTTTGTCAGAGAGAGTTAAGAAGGAATAAGGCTGAGTAAGTTCCGTCAGAGAGTATTAAACAAAAGCAGGGATGCCAACCGGCATCCCTGTTCTTATTGTGAAACGATCTTATCTTTGGTTTCTTTAATAAGCTGCGGTTCTTACTGGAAGAAACTGAGCTCCTCGTCCAGCTTGTTTGAAATGCTTCCGAGGCTGCCTGCAGACTCTGCGAGCATATTAACGGTTGCGTTAAGCTCCTGCATGCTTGCGCTTGTCTCTTCTGTCGAAGCGGCATTCTCTTCGCTTATAGCCGACAGGCTGTCCATTGCATCGACGATCGATACCTTGGTAGCGGCACACTCTTCTGAAAGACCGGATATCGTATTAACACCGTCAACCGTCTGACCGACTTCATCGATGAGCTGATTGATGCTCTCAACGGTCTCATTCAATACGATCGAAACTTCCTCATTGATCCTGTTGACTTCGGTAGCTTTCTTGATAGCTCCGTCAGAAGTTGCGGTAAGCTGACCCATGACCATCCTGATCTCATCGGCGATGGAAGCGGAGTCTGTGGCAAGTTTACCGATCTCCTCGGCGACGACCGCGAATCCCTTACCTGCTTCTCCGGCTCTTGCAGCCTCGATCGAAGCGTTAAGTGCAAGGAGATTTGTCTGGGAAGCTATGCTTGTGATGCCGTCAACCTTCTGTGCGATATCGGAAACGGCGTCATTAGTGTCGTTGATGCTGGTGCTTATCTCATTCATTGCGATCTTCATGCTATCCATCGAATTGGAGAGCTTATTCAGCTGATCAGCAGAATTCTGGGAATTCTCGTTCATGACTGAAGCTGTGCCTGCAAGACTCTCGGCATTCTCTGCGACGGACTGGATGGCATCCGAAAGGTTGTTGATGCTCTCTGTAGCCTTCTGGATAACGTCTGCCTGCTCGGTAGCGCCCTTTGCGATCTCCTGTACGGCATTGGAGACATCGTCTGTTGTATGAGATATCTGCTCAGCGGTTCCCGCAAGATCCGAAGATGATGTATTGACGTTGGTAGATGCCCCTTTTATATCGCTGACAATGGTACGGAGATGATCGATAACCTCGTTGTTGTTACGGATCATGTCTCCGAACTCATCAGGTCTGTTTACCTGCTCGTTGATAGGAGTAAACTGACCGTGGGCCAGAACGGAAACTGCGTCAAGGTTCAGCTTGATGACTCTGACGATACCGTTTGCCATCCAGAGGACAACGACGATGGCTATGATGATCAGCACAACTGTGATGATAATGATCTTTATGATCGATTCGGTGATATGTCCCTGAATGCTCTCGCGTGGTTTACCTGCAAAGGCCATTCCCTCGACCTGGTTTGTTTCGGGATTGACATAGGGGACATAGGCTACGGCATATTCCATCCCGGCAACATCGGTTTTCATGGAAGTGAATGTCTGCTTATTCTGCAGAACCGCTGTTATTACTTCGCTTGCGGCCTGAGTGCCTATCGGTCTCGTGCCGTCGGCTTTGACAACGGATGTCGCTGAGCGGGTATCTCCGTCAAACCATGTAAAATCATATCCCGTACGTTTTTTGAGTTCGTCCTCCAAAGAATTATCGGTTTCGCCCTCTGCCGGATCCTCCTGCTTTTCTGCCATATCCAGATACATCTCGGCTGCACACAGCAATCCGGCTTTCGCTTCATCTTCCATACCGGACTTAAGACTTGTGACTGCAAGGATCGTCAGCACCAGCGCTATGATCACCGCGGGACCGACTGAAGTAAGGATGAGTCTCAGCTTAATTGGAAATCTTTTCTTCATATTGTTTTCTCCTTAAACTTTATTTGATCAAATATATTTATATATCAATCAACTAAGCCTTTAAGAAAGAACGATCTTAAGACGAAAAACCTGATTTTTCTTGGTGTTTCGAAGGATTAGTTAGTTAATCTTTACTATACCTTGCAGGCCCTCATCTGTCAAGTTATGACGGGGGGGTCAGGGGCCGGAAACTCAGTGATAAGAACGGATCCTGTCTTGGCCCGGGACGAAGAGGATAAGAAGATCACAGGCTGGAATGAAAGGGAATGCAATATGGTGATAGATAGTGGTATAATTGGCGGGCGTAAGTATTCAAAAACTGATAGCAGAAAAGAAAAAAGAACAGAGAGGTGAACATTGTGAAAAAGTTGTTTTTAGGAGTGCTTATAGGCGCAACATTTGCGCTTGCCGGCTGCGGAAGCACCGGTCAGACCACGGAGGCTCCGGCAGCTCAGACAGAGAGCACTGCGAAGACAGAGGCAACCGGGAATGAGGCAGACAAAGAACCCGAAACATCAGCGCCTGAGGAAGAGGCGGAACCGGCGACGGAAGAGGCGAAGACCGCTTCCGATCAGACTGCATCCGGCAACGCCCCGGAAGAATTGC
>JAILQK010000107.1 GCA_024699045.1 Lachnospiraceae bacterium
TTCAATGGAGCTGGATATTCTGCAGTGCCCCTGCCTGCGCCGCACGATCCTCTTTATTTTTCTGGGCAAGCTGCTGCTGAGTCTTATTCAGGAGCTGCTCCTTTCGAAGCTTCATGATCTCCGATGCCATATCGGTGTCCTTGATCCTCGAGCTGGCAGCTGTTGTATTCTCCACCACATTTGCAAGATTCCTTGATGTGGATGACATTCTGTTGTACTGAGCGCCAAGGCCCGATCTCTGATCCTGAAGGCTCTTGATGGCATCCGATATAGGCTTAAGGGATGCTCTCGATCCTTCTGCCGTTGACAGATTGATGTCCCCGAGTCCCAGTGTTTCGGAATCCATTGATTTCATACTGATGGCGACCCTGTTCGATCCCCCGTTTTCCGTTCCTGCCTGAATATCAGCCTCACTGTTTTCAAGCACATGCATTTCGTTGAAAGTTGTACTTCCGCTGACCCTGTCAATATCCTGAAGAAGCTGTGTCGCCTCATCGTTTATCGCGGTCCTCTCGTCCGCTCCGAGCGTCCCGTTGGATCCTCTCATAGCGAGATCATTGAGTCTTTGAAGCATATCTCCTACTTCATTCATGGCTCCGTCTGCGGTATTGACCATGGACATTCCATCGCTCGAATTATCTATAGCCTTGTTCAGTCCCTCTATCTGCTTGAGCATCTTCTCAGAGATCGAAAGACCTGCCGCATCATCCGCCGATCTGTTGATCTTGTACCCCGATGAAAGCTTCTCCATCGACTTTGCCTGTGCTTTGTTCGACGTCTGAAGCATCCTTGCATTCATCGCCGCGTTCATATCATTTTTTATGACCATATCCGACTCCTTTCTTTCAATGTGATCTGTTTATCTTATACCGGATCACGCCTTATATCCAGCTTATCTCCATACATATTAATGATAACATAATACCGGCGCCGGGACAAACACAAAATAGGCCCGCCATGATCTTCCGGGCCCGCATATTTCGTGATCTGCCACCTATTTCTTATTATCTACGAATACTGAATCTATGCTGTTCATCCGTCTCATGTTTACAGCATAGATATTGGCTGCCTTTACGGAGTTTTTATTGTCCTTAAGCGCATGTCTGCGCTTTTTCATATAATTTTCGAAGTTCATCTTTGAACGTGCTTCGATCGCCTCGACCTCAGCGATCTTCTCCGTGATCTTCCGGATCAGATCCTGAAGCTTCCGGATCTCTTCCTTGTGAGCCTCTTTATTTTCGATCAGTTCATCTCTTACCTTTGCATAAAGAGCTTCAAACCCGTCATCCAGCCTGTCAAGTTCGTCAACAAGAGCACCCTTTGCGTTCAGATTCGCATCGAGTGCTCCTTTATCAGGCTTATCGCCTGTGATTATTGTTTCCTGTTCCTTATCAAGCTCTATGGCCCTCTCGAGAAGCTCAAGCTTCTTTTCCTGGCTCTCTATGAGCATTGACATATACGCATCCGACATACCCACCTCCTGGTCAAGCCGCCGGACTCTAAACTTTATGCCTGTGCTGCTTCGGGCATTACCGGTTGTCCGGCCTGCTTCATGACTTCCTTCCAAGTATCTCTGAGGCTTCTCATGTGAGTGATGCACTCGTTCATGATCTCGACATCCTTGCTGATGTTCGCTTCATGAAGCCTTCTTAAAACATAATCATATATATTATCGAAATCTTTTGCAACTTCGTATTTGTGATCAAGAGTCATCTTGAACTCGCCTATGATACGCTCAGCCTTCTGGATGTTCTTGTTTGCTGCCGCGTAATCCTTGCCATTTATCGCCATGACAGCCATGTTACAGAACTTTATGCATCCATCGTAAAGCATCAGGGTAAGCTCCGCGGGAGAAGCTGTGAGAACCTTGCTGTTTTTGTACTGCTGATATGCTACTGCTGCCTTCATATTTTTATCCTCCAAACCGATCAAACTGCTTAATATTTTTTACACTTTATATATCGGTTGAGGGGTTCATAAGCTGAACCCCTCAAATGTAAAAAATATTAAAAATTCTGCGATGCCTTTCTTATTAAGTTAAACACCGCAGAGGTTTGGCCCCTCGTCGCGATGACGCGATCAGTAAGATCCCAGAAGTCCCGCCAGAGCACTGGACTTGGAATTGACCTTTTCCATCGCTTTCTCCATTGCGGCAAACTTGTCGTACCACTTGTCCTCATAATCGGAAAGGTATTCCTCCTCGGCCTCGATATCATCAGTCAGCTTATCATACTCTGTCTGCAGAAGCTTATCATCATAAAGGCTCTGGAACGAACGATAACCCTCCTCTCTGGTCATCAGCTTGCCAAGCTTGTCATATGCGCTCTTGGCCAGGGTGTTGAAAAACTCCATAGTCTCATCCATGTTATTGGTGAGCATGGACTTGAGCACATCTTCATTGCCCTTGGTCTTGTCATCATCGGAGTCTCCGTTTATATGATAAACACCACGCTCATTCTCATCCGCCTCAAAATACGAAAGCGTGTTTATCCCGAAGGATGCCAGACTGTATTTACTTCCATCCGACAGTGTATATACGGATGACATCGTATCCTTTAATGTAGAGATCAGTGTACCCAGATTATCATCCCTTCTGAGCAGGGAATCCTTGATCTTTTTCTCCCATTCTTCGATCTCATCCTCAGACATTGCGTCCTTCTCATCGGATGTAAGCGGCTCATAACCCTTTGAGGAATCCGCGTTGTAAAGCGTGTCCATCTCGGTTATGATCTCGTTGTACTTCGTAAAGAAGCTCTTGATCATATCATATATCCCGTCAACGTCCGTCGCGACGGAAACATTTGTCGTGATGTAGTCGCCGTTTGAATCCTTATCGGAAACCTGGGTAGCCGTTATATTGATCCCGTTTATCTGGAAAAGATTGGTGCTGCTCTCAAATTCCGCACCGTTCAGCTCTATGATCGCGTTCTGGCCTTTTATATATCCGGTACCGGCAGCCTCGGCGGTTATCCCCAGCGCATCGAGCATCTTATATCCGGCCGATTCTTTGACATCATCCGTCACATCATCGGCAGGGAATACTTCCTCTCCGTTTGATGTGATCCGGAAATTTCCATCGTCGCCCTCTGTCTGTGAGGAAATGAAGAACCTGTGTGAATTTGAATCATAGCTTGCATTCAGCCCCGCATTCGCAAACTGCTTTGCGATCGTTTCCATGGTCATGCTCGAATCGATAAAGATATCCGTTCCGGTCGTATCATCCTGATTCTTATAGACCTTGAAAGCCGTTACCTTCTCTCCGTTATCGAAAGACTGCATGAACCCGTCATCACCGACCACATCCGTGACCGAAGTGGAACTCGTGACACTGTCGTCCAGCTTTTTCCCGGTCAGATAATTAGTCTTGGACAACTGTTTTACCGCCAGAGTCTGTGTTCCGTTTACCGCTCCGGAATCAGCCGTTACCGAAGCTATAGACGAATCCACGATGCTCGCTTTCTTTGTCTTAAAGCTTCCCTGCAGTCTCAGTGTTCCGAACTGCTCGTTATACAGACTGAACAACTTGGAATTGAGTGTTTTCCATGAATCCTGTTTCCATCCAAGCTTAGTCTTCTCTTTTTCCAGTTTTTCCTTCTTTGTCGATTTCGCCGTTACCAACTGCTCCACTATGGACTGTGTATCCATTCCGGAGTTGATACCGCTCAGTCTCATTCTGTCAGACATAACGCTTCTCCTCTTCTTTACTTCTTCTCGTCAACGAGAATGCCTGCCATCTCCCAGACCTTCGCAATCATATCAAGGGTCTTTTCCGGGGGAAGCTCCTTTATGACCTTCTTTGACTCTTTGTCAACGATCTTTATAGTCACGCGGTTGGTCTTCTCATGTATGCCAAAGACCGCTTCGGAGTGATTCTCCATCTTCTTGTTGAGCTCTTCGACCGCATTCTTTATCTTTTCATTCTGCGCATCGATATTCTGCTGGCTCTGCTGTGCCTGCCTGGTCTGCTCGCCTGCATTGCTCTGTCCCTGTCCGTTTCCGGCCCCGTCCTCACCGGACCCCTGGGTTTCCTTTATTTTGGGCTCTATAGCCTGCTGCTGCTCGGTGATCACCATCTTATCGGCGGCATCAGCGGCGACCTGCTCTACGGGCCTTGACTGGGGTGTGTTTATTGCCTGATATGTCATACCAGTGCTTATAGGTTCGATTGCCATAACAGTTTTACCTCCTTGTTTAAACTGATCATTGACAAAAATGTGCATACAATCAGATACATCTATTAACTTTATCGGCTGTTTTTACAAAAACTTTAGTTTTTTTAAAAAAATTTCCCCGGGACTTCCGTCTCCGGGGAATATGAACATGATCCTTATTTCTTAAACAACACTTTCAGACCCTCCAGGCCTTCTACCGATGTCGCATTCTGATTTGCATCCTGGATCTGCAGATATATCTCTTTTCTGTAGATCGGCACTTCCTTCGGGGCCGATATCCCGATCTTGACCTGATCGCCTTTAATATCCAGGACCGTTACTTCTATATTATTATTGACGATCAAAGACTCGTTTTTCTTTCTGGAAAGAGTAAGCATTCGTTATTCCCCCTTTGCTTTAGCGATCGCCTCGTCCTTTGCTTTGGCCAGTATCTCATATATAGGATACTTCACCGGGTACTTGTCATCTTCATCCAGAATGACCTGAACTGCCTTCTTTGTGGCTGCGTTCACGATAAAAGGCGCCATAAGATTGACCGTCATCTTAGTGATATCATGCGGGACCGTTACCGTCACCAGGACAAGCATGTCCTCTTCCTTGAGCTCTCCGAGGGGAAGGAGATAATCATCCTCGACTACGGGATTGTAACTGTCCTTTACAACGAGCGGATCGACCACAGGCATTGCAAATGCCGGTTCATCCAGTGACACCATGAACGAAAGGCCCTGACCTTTATCTTCGTCGTTCCCGTCATCATGCATCAGCGCGAACTTCTTGAGATCGGGAAATCCTACTATGCCCCCGTCAAAGGTAATGATCTTGTCATCATCGATCTCGATCTCACCGAAAAGCTTTGTGTTTACTTTCATGCGTACCTCCATATTTAGAAAATATGACACTGATCAGTTAAATAGTATACCACTAATCACATCAAATGTAATCCACCAATGTTTGCTGACTGATGCGGCCTGTCGCCATCAATGCGGCGTTGTAAACCAGATTTGCCTCACTTACCTCAACGGCTATATTGGTTATATCCACGTTTTCGTTCTCCGATGCCAGCGTCGTGACTGTCGTCTTCTCTTCCGAAAGCCTGTTGGACACAAGCTCGAGCCGGTATTCTACGGTACCGCATTCGGTCTCGGCAAGATTTGCCTGATCGAAGAAATTTCCAAACTGGGTTATTCCATCTTCAAAAGCCGCCTGCAGCTTATTTTTTGCTATATCCAACGCCTTGTTTGCCGCGTCAAGCAGATTGCTTATCTTAAGCTGGTCGGCTTCGCTGTAGGTAGTGGTATCATCCCGCATCACCTTAAGCTTGTTTACTTTTTCTTCCTGTATATTATACTCATCTATCGCTGTCAGGATATCATCTATCTCCCTTATTATCTGAGTATCGAAAACATCCTCGGCATTTGTATTTATCTTTACGCTCTGATTGGTTCCGACCGTATAGTTTATATCCTGATTGTGGTCATCATATACTATGGGATTCACCACATTATGTTCTTCATCTCTGCCGATGCAGTCAAAGTAGTGCTC
>JAILQK010000118.1 GCA_024699045.1 Lachnospiraceae bacterium
CCCGCAGCCGATCCTACCCCCGGGATCGCTTTAAGGATACTTGATACCACGGTCTTTCCAAGCACCGTAGCTCCCCCCGCTCCGATAGTCGAGGAAATGAATCCCGTGATGACACTCTTGCTCACGTCAAGGCCGAATATAGCTGTAATGGAGGCGATCATGGCGACCTGAGTCGGGATAAGTACCGCACAGTCAGCCAGCGGAATAGGAACCAGACACTCACCTACTGCCGTTGCCGTCGCCGTAGCTACGGCTGCCTGTGCGTAACGTTTTTTTTCTTCAAGGGCCGCCTTCTGCACATTTTGAAGAGTGATCTGCAATTCGTCGGGCAGCGTCTCCGACATGATCCTGATGAGCACATCGAGACCGTACGCCTTTACGGTATATTCCTCACTTATCTCATAGTCCTCGGCAAGCACGGGGATAACCTGGACTACATCAAGATTCTGCTCCAGGATATACTTTTTTAACTCCTCTGCTTTCTTTTTTGAGAATGACTGCGTCAAAACGATGATGACCGGAACCTGCGTCACCTGATTGTCTTTGGAAAAATCTCTGAGCCATTCGATCTCCTCCTGCTCGATCCTGTTCGAAGCAGTATTGATGCAGTACCAGATGCAGTGGATCGCCTTGTTCACATCGTTGGTGGCAAGTCCGGCTCTGATGGTATCAAGTACCTCCTGCTTCACCTCTTTCTGTGCGCCTTTGCCAAGCTCAAATCCTCTGGTATCGTATATCGAGAGAGGAAAATCTTTCTTCGTCAGCTTACGCATATGAGTGGTCACCGGTCTGCCCACTCCGGTTTCAGCCAGCTTCTCTCTGAAAACGCTGTTTATCAGAGTGCTCTTTCCCACTCCCGTCTTGCCCGCAACGATCACATTCAGGGTCTTAAGATTTCTTATCTCATCATTTATGGCCTTTATACAGGCATTTGCGACTTTGTTCAGGTCTATGTTCAATACCGTAGTCCTCCGTTCCCTTAAATATCAACGATCCGGTCAGCGATCCGTAAAGATCACCGCATCATTATAGCATAAGATGGATAGCAAAATGCCCTGCCATCCCCTGTCATAAATTTAAGTCAAATCCAATAATGATAAATTTGCCATTTGATTATCGGCAACCGTATAATATAATAAAGATGTTGTTTGAAGGAAGGAGGATTTGTATGCAACTTGAAAACAAGACACAAACCGAAAAGAAATTGTGTAAGCTGGATGATGATATGCTTACACAAGTTTCCGGAGGATATTGGGAAACAGCAGGCTATTCTTCAGGCTACTATGTTAAATGCCCTATATGTGGTGAGGAAAGAGAATCGATGTTCAACACCTGGGTTGAAAACGACACCACCAAACTTGACGGCTTTAAATGTCTCAACTGTGGCGAGCTCTTCGGTGTGGACGTACACGGCATAGTCTGGGATTGAGTCCTCATGGTCAACTGATTGCTGACCTGTACTTCCGGAGCAAAGGCTCCGGAAGTATTTCTATGCCGGATTAAAAAAGATCAGGGACATTCATCATGAGATCACGATTTATCACAACACTAAGGTCACTTGCAAAAAACATCATTGAGATCGTCAGGGACTATCCCGTAACTATGAGCGGGATCATCCTTGCTGCGTTTTTCGATGCTGTTAAGATCTGGGACGGTCCGATAACGATCGGTCACTCCGACAGTCTTGAAAAACTGGTACTGTTCTTCCTTCTGCTTTCCGTACAGTCGATATTCTTTGAGGAGCTCTTCGATGACAAACCTCTTATAAGATACGCGGGATATATTGTCTCCTCTGTGATATCCGTCTTCAGTGTCTACATCCTTTTATCCGGAGACGACCTCCTTTTCGGCATCAGTGCCGAGGCCTTTCGTGAACTCCTTACCAGATTTCTCGCCGTATATCTGTTTTTTATGCTGGGATTTTCCTTATATCACATCTACAAAAGGATCGGAGAGGATTTTGAGATCTTCTGCACAAAAGCATTTCTGGCACTTTGCAAAGTCTCCGTGATCTACGGGCTGTTTGCCATAGGCCTTGCGGTCATAGTTTTCATACTCGACGAGCTGATATTTGACACCGGCAATCTCATCCTGAGCCTCGAGCTCTTTTTAGCCGGAGGGATCTACACCGCAATGTGCCTGAAGGCCGTTACCCGGAAAAACGAAGACCCCGGCAGGTTCGCGGGAATATGCGTTTTATATGTGCTTCAGCCCATGCTCCTGATCGCTTTCGCCATCATATACATCTATATAATAAAAATCTTTGTGACGGATTCGGTACCTTCCAATATGGTTTTTAATATCCTGGCATTCCTGTTCATTATCGGTATGCCGATCTGGACCATGATCCACGGGATAAGCAAAGAAGGGACTGTTTTAAGAAAGATCTCATTCTTCATTCCTTACCTGTTCGTACCATTCATCGCGCTTCAAGCCTGGAGCATGGGGATCAGGATCAGGGACTATGGCTTTACCGTCTCAAGATATGCGGCCGTCATCCTTATGATATGCGAGGCCATATACTTCATTCTTTATCTTATCTTCAGGCGGACCGGAAAACAGACCCTGTCACTTATCATTTTTTTCCTTATGGCCACATCGGCTTTTGCGCTTGTCATCCCCGGAACCTCATACGTTGATGTAGTGATCTCCTCCCAGCTTCACAGGATGCAAGGTTTCATCTCGGACAAAAAACCGTCAGAGCTTAACGAAGGAGAAAAAGCTGCGGTAAAAAGCGCTTACGACGTTATGCTGGGTGTAAGCTATAAAGGACGTGCGGAACTGGAAAAAAGATTTCCACAGGCGACTCTTGCCGACATAGACGGATTCAATAGTTTCGGCTCCTCCCGTCCGGACCTCTTATTTGTTTATTCCGATGATGCCGGCACGACGATAGATATCTCCTATTACGATACGCTTTATAAGGTTGGCGGCATCGAAGAGGTTACCGGAAAAGGTACTCTTTATACAATAAACATCTACGAGGATGATGGCATGGTTCCTTATAAACAGTATACCGTTGACCTTGCAGACCTCATAACGCGTATTGGCAAAGACATTAAAGGAAGGGACACGTCTGATTTCAGTCTGAAAGGAAATGAAATACAGAAAATAGACGAAAACACCGATCTGTACATAACCCATCTGTCACTGGATTATGACAAGGCATTAAAAAGAGCCGAAAACCTGAACATTGACGGTTACATCCTCGAAAGACGCTGATGATCCCGGCTAACATCTTCGAAAGGCTCTGACAAAACCGGTTACATCCTCGAAAGACGTTGACAGACCCGGAGACACCGGCGCCGCATATCAAAGCATGCATGCGCCCCCATTGTCATCAGGAAAGATAGGCGTATTTACCCAGCACATCCGTTGAGAATGTAACGGTAGATGTTTTTTCATGCTCCACCCTTATGGCGCGGACCAGATGCTTCATGCTCAAAGACTCGTCTGCGGAAGCCGCCAGAGTGCAGGCATTGAGAAATACGGTCTTTATCATACTTCCGGTAAACTCCTTGAACTGTGAAGCAAGATAATCGATATCCAGATCTTCGTGAGGTACGCTGTCGGTTATGCAGCTTTCCCATATGGCCTTTCTTTCTTCTTCATCGGGATTCTCAAAATACACCACATAGCGTATCCTTCTCAAAAAAGCCGGGTCGATATTGCCCTTGATATTGGTGGCGAGCAGAACGATACCGTCAAACGCCTCCACCCTCTGGAGCAGATAGGATATCTCGGAATTCGCATACTTGTCCTGGGAATTTTTAACCTCGCTCCGCTTTCCGAAAAGCGCATCAGCTTCATCAAAAAACAGGACCGCATTTATCCTCTCCGCCAATGAAAAGACCTTTTCCAGATTCTTCTCGGTCTCTCCTACATACTTGTCCATGATATTGGACAGATTTACATGGTAAAGAGGCAGCTTCAATTCCCCGGCTATGGCATTCGCCGTCATGGTCTTACCTGTTCCCGGAGGGCCCGACATCAGCATCGATATGGCTCTTCCGTACGGATATTTCTGTTTCAGGTTCCAGTCTTCAAGTATCCGGTGACTGAACCGGACACTGTTCAGCATATCATTGAGCCTGTCCTTAAGCGCGGATTTGACCTTGACATCCGAGAGCCTGATATCAGGATATTCGATCCTTCCGAGCTTTTCCTGGCCTCTTTCAAGAAGCTGCATGCTAAGCTTCGAAAAGGCCGGATTTGCTTCCTCGTCCTTCAGCCCCCTGCCTCTGAAACCGTTTATGACCTCTGCTGTCTCGCTGGCATTCAGGTGATATCTCATTGCAAAATCCGAAGGATCTATCGGCAGCGAATAAAGCGACTTAAAGCCCTCCCAAAGCTCCCGTCTCTCCTCGTACGAAAACTTATCCGGAAGCTCTATCAGAAGTCTCTTCCGGTCCGAAGCCCCTCCTATCCGGACAAGCCCGCTGTCGATACAAAGGATCAGGGGCACTCCCCTTTGAAGTATCGGTTTGAACAGCGTACGGTCGAGGATATCGAGATCCCTGCCGCTTGCTTCTTTGCCCTCGGCCCTGTCCGCTCCCAGGAAAAATCTGTTGATACCGTAGAAACATATTCCGGCCTGCTGGAAGAAAGCTTCCCTGAGCAGCGCGCTTTTTGCTTCCTCAAGATCGTTTCTTGTCTCACGGATAAAGTCCGCGATATTCAAGAAAAGAAAATTCCGATGCAGTTTTTCCGCCGTCTTTTTTGCCAGAAATCTCCTGCCTCCACGTCCGGAAACCAGAAGCTCCTCTCCTCCGCCGGCAAAAAAAGCCGCACTCTGTTCCACCAGCTCTCCCCATACAAACGGATCATGAAGGACCTGTTCCCCGGCCCCGGGAAAGAGATCCGTATAGCCGGAGATCCGGTCATTTATATTATTGCTCCCCGACAGAAAAGACATCACTCTCTCATCAATACGCAGTTCATCGTACTGTATCGGATATCTGCTGTGATCGATATGACAGAAGAAAGATGCCAGTTCGGCCCGTCTGAGGATATCCCGCTCTTCCGGATACTCGATCCCCTCCAGAAGATAAGCAAGATGCAGATTTACCGAAGCCCCGAAATAATAAGCCAGACAGGCCCCGAGTTCAGGCCTTACAAAGATCGCGATGCAAAGATCCAGAAGTGTTCTGAGTACCGGATCGTACCCTGTTACGGCGACAAGTCCGGCATATCTGCGGACCGATATCTCCTCTCCGGAAAGGTCCCCTCCCGGCTTGAGCAGATCCTCGATGCGTCCCCACTCCTCAAGTTCGGGTTTTCCGGGGAGCATCCTGCCAATTGACGGATATTTTTCAAAGGGATCTTCCGCGATACCGTTGTCCTTCATATACGCATCACAGCGCAGTATTATGAGTGCCGCGTTTAATTCGGGATAGTTCATATTAATTCTCCATAGCCGAAACACACTTCGCTTAAAACTTTCGCCTTAAACTTTCGCATAAAACTATACCGCTCTTTTATCAAAAAAAAAAGACTATTGTGGCTCTATTGTGTCCGGCGATATAATAAAATCTGATAATGTAGGGCAAATTTATTTATAAAAAGGTGGATCTGTATATGACGATCTCTGAATTTGAAAAAAAACTCGAGGAAATACTGTCTGAACTCTTCGGAAACTGCACCCTGCGCCACGATATCCTGCGCTCCGTCATAGAGCATCTGGGAGTGACCGACTCCTCGGCGATCTTCGAAGCAGCTATCGAGCCCGGGCTGCATCCGGAAGCTCCACGTACGATCGTGCATTTTCACAGCACTCTGGCCCAGAGTATATCCGAAGAGCAGGTTCCCTATGTCATCCTTGCATTAAACGACCTTAATAACGTGATCTCCGTAGGGGCCTTCCCCGCATTTGGATGCTTCGCTTATTATCCGCCGTTGCAGCAGGTCTATCTGACTTACAGACTGCCGGTCGATCCCGAAGCCGGAGAGGCCGAGCTTGACAATATACGCTACTACCTGGGAGCTCTGTATGAACAGCTTGATATCTTTACCGACTTTATTCTCTTCAGCTGTGACCATCCCGGCGTGATGGATCTTGAAGCCTACATGGAATATCTTGACATGGTCTCAAACCTGAATGACCTTAACGAACGGATCGAAGTCCTTCGCGAGCAGGCGGAGGAACTGTTGGATCCTGATACCGACAAAAAAACAGCCCGCAAAAATACAGCATCTTCCGGAAAGAAAAAAACCACCTCTCCGGAAAATGAAGATCCGACGGAGTGACCTATGCCTAAAAGCAAAAAACCAGTAATCGCCCCTAAAAAAATGAATTTCAACAGCGGATTTCTGTCCAATGATAATATCGGACAGATCGACGCGGGCTCGATAGATCCGTCCAAGATCTCATTTATGGACAGCGGACAGTCGGCATTCACAGGTGAAGGAGCGGTCGATCCGGATACCGCAGCTCTCCTTGAGGGAAGCAGTCGTGCAGACGTTGCTGCCGGAGTCCAGCATACGCTCCTTGAAAGGATGAAGCAGGAAAACGACATCTCGGACCGCGAAACCGCCCTCATGTCGGAAAAGCACAACAGATATACCCAGGATGTGATCCGTCCGATGATAAATCTGTCAAAGGCCAAATTCAGGCAGTCCAAGATCGAGCTTGCAGAAGCCTATCTGGCTCAAAGCCTTCTTAGTCAGGAAAGCGCCTCCCAGGCACTGCAAAGGATCAATTCAATGATAGCCGGAGAGCAGGAAAGCAGAGATGCTGTCGAGCAGACACTTCAGGCCGAAGCCGCCCGGCTGGCTCAGGAACTCGCAGCCGGAGCCCCTCCCGGCGGACAGGCACAGCAACCCGCACCCGGAGTCGCTCCCGTCGGACAGCCTCTTCAAAATCCCATGGAAGCGGGACCGCAGCAAGTGCCCGGAGAGGTTTCGGAGGGTGCCGCAGTTATGCCCGGGATCCGGGAAGGCGGAGCAGCAGCCGGTGAAGAAGGACTTAACCCCGGTCTTCCTCCGGAAGCCGGGATGAACCCCAATGCAGAGCAACAGATCCTCAATCCCGCCGCAGGTCTTGCCGGCCCGCAGGAGCAGGCAAACCCTGCCGTTGCTGCGGAAGTTCGTCAGGATCAGGTCGGAGTTAACGGCGAGCAGTATAACGCAGGCCCGCTTTCCGTCGAATCGGTTCAAAATGAGCTTGCCGCCCGGAATGCGGATCTTACCCGCCTGATGGCGATCAGAAACTCCATCGATACCAATCAATTGGCGGCCAATCGTCCCGGCAGGTTTAAGAAGTTTTTCTCAGGCGCCGAAAAAACGGCCCGGACGGCTATGACCAAATACAGCAACACCCGTAATGAAGCCATAAACCTTAAAGCAAAGATCCTGGCCAAGTCATCGGAATGGAGCCGTTTCAGGGAAAACTACCGCGAGTCTTCATTTCGCAAGCACTACAAAGAGTTCGACCGCCTGGCTACGTCTTACTTTGCTTATTCCAGAACCCGGGACGACCGGACGCTGCCCGATGGATATAAAAAGAATATCTCCGAGTATACCGGAGTTTATGACAGCAGCCAGATATCGTTTATAGTTAATGACATTACGGCTGATCCTTTTTCGGATACCCCGCCTTTACGTCATGTGCGCTCAAAGGCTGTCGCAGCCAACAGCTCATTAAATTATGATGCCCCGGATCGTCCCGTTAAATTCCACCGTGGGATAGTGATGTCCGCTTTTTCGGGTGATAACAGAACCCTTGGCGATCAGCAGGAAAGCAACCAGCCTATGGTCCGAATGAAGCTGAACAGTTCCTTTACCGGCTACAAAGCAAGACGTCAGATAACTATCCAAAACGGTGTCCGAAGAATGCTGGATCGTTTTGAAGGCGGAGCGAATACCGACCACGTCCCGGGTCAGGAGCAAAGCGCCGATGATATGAACCTCAGGGTCAATGAAAGAGGGGCAAACAACGAATTCCTCTTCTCCGAGGAATCAGCCCGGATCTATCAGGCAAGGACCTCCACCATTGGCGGAAGCCGGGTCAACGGTTTCTATCTGAACGGCGAGTTCATATCCGCGGATTATGACAGAGTCAAAACCATGTCCGAAACCGGAGGTTTGCGTAACCCCAACTGGAACAAGGTCGCCGATGAAGAAAGACTCCGTACCGCCATCCGGCGCTCGGATTTCTTCCGTCATGTAAACGCAAAGAGCATTCAATACTATATGTCCTATAATCCCTCCGATGAATTCAAAATGTCAGCCAAGCGCGACAAATTCATCCAGCAGGGGGGCGGGGCAGAAGACGCCGATATCATGGTCTCCACGTTTTTCACCAACGCAACACAACAGCTGCGCGAAAACGGCGCGAGCTTTGACGATATATTGAATTCCCAGAACCCCGCTAATCCTGATGAAACTTTCAGGACAATATACGACAATATCTTAAAAAATGAATCCGCGGCCAGAAACCTTGGAATGCTTTTTTTGAGCGAAGAAAATCCCGCGGTATGGGAATTCGGCACAAGAGTCGCCACCGATCTCGGCGGACGTTTCAAAAGAGTCCTCTCCTATACCACAAACGGCGGCCAGGCAATGAGAATGGAGCTTCTTACCGAGTTTTCAAAAGATCGCGGGATAGACTGGACCAATATTACAGGATCGCTGCTTACACCTAATGCTGTCCAACAGTATAAGGAAGATCTGGCTGCCCGCAGGGATGGCTTTTTCTCCTTTACCAACCTGAAGCAGAGTTTTTTTGACGGCACCATTTTAGGGGTCATGTCGGGACTTCTCGTTGCAGGCACCGGTGACCTCGTGCATATGGATATGAAGAATGCGCCCGGCTTTTCGGACGTCTTCAATTCATTTAACACCAATTATGGCAAGCTGATCGCTGAGTCTTCGACAAATCTGGGAGTATTCCTTTCTCCGGTCCCGGGGGTACTTAAAGGCCTCGGAAAGGATGAAGCGGCTACAGACTCGATTCTGGGAGCCCTGTCCGTAACGACCTTTCTCAAGGTTGTACAGGATATAGCAAAACTGGTAAAAACCTGGAAAAAGAGTAAGGAGGAAGGACACACCTGGAGTTCTTCCCTTAAGATCGGCTCACTCATAGTTACCACCGTGAAAGATTTAATTTCGATCATCAAATTCTGGCTCTCAAAGGTAAGCTTTTTAGCCAAAGCAAACGATGTCACATCAGCGATAATCAATCTTATTGACATTTTGGCCAATATAACAACGATAATCACCAGCAGCATGACTCTTAATTCGATCAGTAAATCCGACAGTAATATCACCACTGCGCTCGAGCAATTCAGGGAACAGCGGAATGGTCAGCACGGTCCCGCAAATGAAGCCGCTATGGAAACCGATACTCAAAAGATGGGCGCTGCGGCCTACAATAATGCTCAGGGACAATACCTGCTCGCCCTTGCCAAATCAAATGCATCAAGATCCAGAAAGATGGCGATCTCCGGCATGGTCACTTCCGGACTGGGCGTAGCTGCCGGAACCATTGGAGCGTTCAACCCCATTAAGATTCCATTCCTTTTCCTTTCTCAGGTATCGAAGTTTGTCGGATGGTGTATCGGAAAAGTGCATGATTCATCTCACTTTAATGAAAACGTGGGCATGCAGCTCGGGGACAAATCACTTACCGATGTAAGTAATTTCAGCGATGTCCTGAAAAGAGAGACCGGCATTAAAAATAAACACTATCTGGTAGATCTTGCAAGGATATTTATGTCCATCGATACCCATTACATGGCAACCAAGCCGATACGGACACCGGGCGAGACCGCGCTTTCAATGAATGTGCTGTCTCCGATCCTCGAGCTTTCGGGAGAGAACGAAGATCGCTATCATCGTCAGTCCAATATCAATAAACTGGCTAACGTTAAGCTTGACAAGGTGATGAACCTCGTCGGAGCACCCGGAAACTGGCGCGCAGTTTTAAGAAATGCCCTGGCATGATCAAACCGTTCAGACCATCCTTTTTGTAAAAAACACACATCGGTCATATTTTCATCACAGACTGCACAAAGTACATCTCTAAAATGTTCCACATAAACACCTGTCTTTATGACAGGTGGTATGGAGGACAGCTTTATGAAGAAAAAGAATATGATCACATCTTCAGTCGCCGCCTGTATCATCTCGGCTTCTTTACTTATAGGATGTACGAACGCAGCATCGGACAGCGCGGCTGCTCCCGTTGTCGATGATGGCGCGCAGGCCACGGAAAGCAATGCTTCGGAAAGCG
>JAILQK010000121.1 GCA_024699045.1 Lachnospiraceae bacterium
CAGTCAGTTACGCCTACTAATAACGCCTGATATCCGGGCGTTGTTTTTATCTATATAAACCTGCCTTAGCAGAAGAGTTTTCAAGTATTAAGACCAACTATCCCCAAGGGTATTGGCTCCGTCCGCACCCTTGACAGAACCTGTAAGAAACGCCTTGGCCTTGCTGCCGATGGTGAAGAACTCAAGAACAGACACTTTGTTTCACCATCGGACGCAGCAGTATAGCGTTTCTTCCAGAAGTAGGTAATGCAATCTATGATTATATAGTCAATGAACGACCATCACCAAGAAAACCTTCTCCATTTGTATTTCTGAACAGATTTGCGCCTTATCATAATGCCATTAAAAGACCGGAGCACAATTGCTTCGGGAATTTATAAATATCAACCACGAGTTGGTAAATAGCCAACCTCTTTTACCGCCCGGTATGCCACAGTGAGATTCCGGTAACGCTCCCCTGTCATCTGATTTTTCAGCGGGAATTTCGGCAGTATTGTTTTTGCCTCCTCTTCCCTCCGGAGCCCTTCCTCGGTCTCCGTCTTCCCGTGAATAAAGGTCAACAGCTCCTGCCTGTCTTGAGAATCCGGTGCGTCCTTTAAAGCCTCCTTCATCTTCCGAAGGAGCTCATTGAGCGGAAGCGTGACGGTCATTCGATTCTCAAGGGATATCGGATCGTAAGAGCCGGTGTTCCCCGCCTTAAACTGCTCCAGGAGCTGCAGATACGGATGCCCCTCGGACAGTCCTTTGCCGGCATGAAGGAATATCAGTGCTTCCTCGCTTGTCAGCTTCCATTTTCCAAGAACACCGGATAGGAGGAACTCGTCCTCCTCCTCCTGTTCGATCCTTGCTCTCTCCTCCTCCTGATCCAGGGCGGCCAGTATCGCGCGCAGTTCGTCACGGAAGGCCTTTACCGGCTCTGAAAGGGGCTTCGGAGGGTTGAATTTCAGTTCATCGACAAATACAAATCTGCTCTCTTCTCTCTTACTTTCGATATAGCTCCGGGGATCTCCTCCTGCCGCCTGATATTCCTCATACGCATTTTCCGCCAGTCCGATCCCGTCGATGATCGCATTGATGAGTTCCCGCCTGGCTTCCCCGTCATCCTCCTTGGATCGTAAGGCCGCCCCGAGTAATGCACTTTGCAGCTCTCTGTCCAAAGTTCCGTCGTCCCGGAAGCAGAGATCGTAGAATCTTTCGATCAGTTTCTGATCCTCCGGATCTCTCCATTCCTCACGGATCTCCGCCATCCTAAGCGGTTTATCCTCCCGGAAATCCTGCGCGTCTGCCTTCAGGATCAGCAGATGCAGCTTATCCAGCCCCTCCTCCGGGAGTTCAAGCCGTTTGTATTCATTGGCTGTCCTCCTTATGCTATCGGCCTTCCTGTCATTCTCCACAGACAACGGCAGCTGTCAGTGGATTAAATCCTTACAGCCCGATCCCGTAACGTGACTGCCGAAAACAGCTTCGAGCGGTATCAGGCTCCCGCTTCCGTGGAAAAACCTCTTTTCGTTACTCCTTAAGAAATATATGCGTTATGCGGCCAAAACCCACACCGTACAACGTTTCATTATACGATATTGAATCATATCTGTACAATATTCACGGTGATCAGACCATTTGAACGTTTTGAAAAAACGCCCGGTTTATGAATCTTATGCATACTTTTTTACAAAAAGGGGTTGACTCTGACGCTACGTATATAAGCTTTGCGTCATCCCGTCATGATGATGTATGACATTTACAGACTGTCCGCTGGGGAATGCTCTCTGCATTTTGATATGCGGTATTTCATGATCATATATCTCTCTGCATTTTGATATGCGGTATTCCGGCCTCAATAAACTCATCAGATACCACGCTGAAGCCGCATTTTTCGTAAAACGGCACGCTCTGTTTCTGCGCATCACAGCACATCCTCCGATACCCCTTATCAGCAGCATATGCGACCGCTCTGCTGACCAGATCCCGGCCCTGCCCGTCGCCCCGATCCATAACCAATACACGTCCTATATTGACGGCCGATTTGTCATCCTCTGCGTCATACATGCGCAGATATCTCGTCACCAGACCGCGATCGTCGTATCCTGCAAAATGGACGCTCCGAAGATCAACATCATCCATGTCAAGATAGTGTATACTCTGCTCCATCATAAATACAGCAGAACGGGCTTTTAGGATCTCATATACCTCCCGTCCCGACAATTCATCAAATGTCCTGATCTCCAGCGTCTTCTCATTCATAAGTTTTCCTGCTCTCCCATTTTCCCCTGTTTCCCTGTCGTGCTGTTGCTCTGTTGCTTCTGTTAGCTCTGTTGCTAAAGAATCTCTCCCGCAGACAAGGTTTCTATTGATTCTTTGCTATAAACATACCATATTCTTTGGGAACGGTCAGAATACCGTCCTTCATATGAAGTGACAGACATTCCCTGATCACATCCCTGGATAAAACACTTAAAGATGTCATGCACTGAAGAGAATAAATGTAATTGACCAGATCGTTAACGTCCGTTACCGCCAGTGAATCTTTGTAATCTTCTCTTCTCACACAGGTAAAAACCGCATCCAGTATCGATGCCCCATTCTGAAGAGTAAACGACTTATCCGTTTTGTCCTCCACGCCGTATTCAGAGAGCAGTCCGGAAAGATATTCCATGATCCCATGTATCCCGAATGTTGCGCAGTAAAAACTGCCGGAAGATTTCAGCACCCTTCTTACTTCATTAAGTCCCCTGTTGATATCCGGCACATGATAAAGCATCATGTTAGCGATCACAGCATCAAAAGTATCATCCTCAAATGGTATATCCATAATGTCGATCTGTTTATACGTGATGTTCGGGTGATCTCCTATATTCTCCCTTGCCTTGCTGATCATAGCTTCGGAATAATCAGATATGACCAGTTCACGGCATAAGCGAATAACATCTTCATGTCCCATCCACATGCTTCC
>JAILQK010000158.1 GCA_024699045.1 Lachnospiraceae bacterium
GAAACAAAGTTTTATAAAAAAGATTAATAATAAAAGGCTTCCGTCGAACCTTTATCAGTCGGAAGCCTTTTATTTATCCATCCCTATCCACTGTATGAAAGCCGTCTTATCACTACTGTTGTAACCGGCCTTTTCATAAAAACTGAGCGTCTCAGGACTTTTTGACCCGGTAAGCAACATCATTTTATAGCAGTTTTCCTGCTCAGCAATTGTCTTTGCAAAGTTCAGACATTCCGTCGCATAGCCTTTTCCTCGATAATCAGCATGTGTTACCACATTCTCGACAAACGCATACGGCCTGATATTTCTGGTCAGATTTGGAATGATCACGCATACACATGACGAAATGATTTTTCCTTCCACTTCACAGACAATCAGATGATGATTCGTATCTCCAATAATCTGCTCCCAGGTTTCCTTAAGATGAGTATTCTTTTCCGGGATGCTATCTTCATGTAGAAACAGATATAATTCAAGAAGAGCATCTAAATCTTCTCGTCTCGCTTCACGTACCATCTATCAGCCTCCTATAGTGTATACAACTCTCCCATAAAATACTGTTCCTGAAAGTCAATGGCACTCAGAATATCCTCTGCTGGAATTATCTCTTCGCTAAGGCTTACAATCCACTTATCCTCGTTGTCGTTCAGGCGGTGATATACACCAATGACCTTACCGGTAAATGTTTTTAACGGCTGCGCCGTCCCAAATATATACACATCCTGCTCAGCTCCATCTCCGGCAAATACTCCATCCACATAACCATAATTGATGGGATATATCATCTCAGGATGCCTTGGATGAGCGCTTCCAAGCGGTCTGTCAATCGTTCCGCTTACTGAGGTTCCCAGCACATTGCTGTAATCTATTGTGGCAATATCCGTTATATATACACGGCTGTCTTCTCCGTAGACATCTTTCATGTTATTCCAGAAGCGGTATCCATACTTCTCATAAAGTCCTGTCTCACCCGTAGAGATGTAAATATGCTTATGTCTATCATTCTTTGCAAGCATATAAACATATTCCAGCAACTTACCAACACGTCGTTTTCCTCTATACTCCGGGAAAGTATACACAAAACCGACCCAAGGCGTCAGTGACGGCTCCCGTACATCATCCTGTTCAGCGTATGTACAAAAGGAAATCAATTTATCACCATCAATAAGAAGGAGCACTTTGGTCGATTCACCACACAGCTCCTTCAGTTTCTGATCACGAAGCAGTTCATACAGATATTTACCTGCTCTCCAGTCACTCTTATTTATTTCGGAAAGCCAGTGATTATGGTCATCACTGGCATAAAAATCAATGATTGTCATTCCAAATTCTCTTTTCGTCCTTCATCTCTTAAAGATAGAACCATTAAAATGTCATCACTATAAGTCCCATCATCATATTTATTTGCATTCGGTACACGACCGCACTCTTTGAATCCCAGGCCTTCATAAAGATGATAAGCTCTGTCATTGCCTCCTACCACAGTCAACTCAGCCTGTTCATACCCCTGCTCTTTTATCTTTTGGAGAAGAACTTCCAGCAGCAATCGTCCCAAACCAAAACCCGTATATTTCTGGAACAAAGCAATTCCTATCCCGGCACGATGCTTCGCCCGGCGGCTACTTGTCTTTCCTTCAAAAGAACAGTTCCCCGCATACTCTCCGTCAACGAATGCAAGTATCAATAAACCGTTTTCTGATTCATTGTGTTCCTTGATGAAACTAAGCTCCCCTTCGGTAGTGTATTTGACCTCATCCGGCTCACACATCAGAAATCTTGTCTCTCCTGTGACAGTTTTCAGATAATCAATCAACATGTTTGCATCATCAGCATTTTCATTTGCGCTACGAAGCAATATCTCTTTTCCGTCCAGTTCATATTTTTCTTCAGCTAATATCATTTAGTTCAGCCTCCATCAGTTCTATGTTATTTCACCGAAACTGTCCAGATGTCATTATCCACCAGATATTGAAACTCTGTTAATTCCGGATCGTTGATAACTCTCAAAAGTTCTTCCAAATCGTCTACTGCATCTATTTCCGAAATGCTGTTGCAATCAATCCATTCCATTCGCCCTTCTTCAGAAGAAACTACCTCTCCAGAAAACTGCTCTGTTTTAAACAGGAGCACAATGTACCTTCCGTTTTCTATCGGGAACTGCTTTACTCCAGCCAGCTTTGGATTGATAATATCTAAACCAGTCTCTTCCTTCATCTCCCGCTTTACAGCATCGATAAATGATTCCCCGGGTTCAACATGACCACCTGGAAGTGTATAACCCTTCCAGTCCTTTTTCACTCTATTCTGAAGCAGAATGTTGTCTCCATCTTGGATGAGACAAAGCACGGTCAATTCAACATTTTCTGTTTTTGCCATTTATATACTCTCCAAATACTTATTCGCATCTTCTCTTGATCGGAAAATATTGATTTCTTTTCCTGCGCCATACTGTTCCAGTAATCCATATATCTGAGGAAGCTTTGTTTCAGGAAAATCGATGATCCACTGCCGAAATTCTTCATCAAGCTCTTCTTCTACCCAGGGTATCTCTTCTCTCTTTTTTCCTACACGGGCTTTGGCTCCGGCAAGGCATACCTCCAATGGGTAATCCAGAAGAAAAACCGTATCGCAGTATTTAAGACGCATCTCTATCGTTCTTCCATAATTACCATCTATAATCCAGGTATCCGTCTTCAGGATATCCATTAGTTTCTGGTCGAACTCATCCTTGGCAATGGTTGTCCTGTCTGGCAAATGCCATATCATATCAAGATAATACAACGGAAGTCCCGTTATATCCCTAAGCTGTCGTGCAAAGGTGCTTTTGCCTGCTCCGGGACTGCCGATCACGATAATTCTCTTCATAATTCACACACCATAATATATTCTTCGGCATTCTCGCCCACAATCTTAAATCCGACCTTCTCATACATCCGTACAGCGTAATTCGCTTTCTGCACAGCAAGAGACGCTTGCTTATAACCCTTCTCTTTGAGCAGTGCAAGCATCTCATTCATCATACGTGTTCCGATACCCTGTCCCCTGTATTCTTTATAGAGCGATATCGCAAATGACGGTGTTTCATCGTCTACATGACCGTAATCATTCATGATCCGTGTCCAGACCGCTCCGATCACTTTGCCGTTATCATCCGCGACAATACAGTAATCTGCTCTGCCTGTTCCGAAATCCTCATAATATATTCTGAGCTCCGGTTGTTCTATGATTGATCTGTCCGGTGGCTTCACTCCCTCTGGTATGAATATCGCCTCATACAGAAACTCTCTCAGTATATCCTTTTCATTTACTTCCATTTCACGTAGAAGCATTAAACGTACCTCGTTATTCTTTTATTTCCCAATGTCCATATCGCTTTCCACCAACACGTTCTATACGACCGGCTTCCTTAAGAGCATTGATATACTTCTGTACAACCCGTCGTGTCACTCCTATGCTTTCGCCTAACGTCTCCTGTGAAATATCAGGCTGCTCCTTTAATTTTTCAATGATCCTAACAAGATTATTCTTTATCTGCCGATTAAACGCCTTGGTTCACCATATAACCTTTTCTATTACTTATACATAAAACTTATATTTCCCTTTTCCCATTCCTTCTACCGGAACAATGATCTTCAGTTCATCCTCCATCCTTTTCAAATAGGACGTTGCTGTCACTTCCGAACATCCCAGAATTTCGACTACTCGAGAATTCCCAAAAACCTCTGTCCCGATTTCCTCATATAACTTCAATACGTTCTGTTTTATTTTATTTGTATACCCCGAATCCACGATTTTCTGCTTGAAATCTTTGGTTTCAGTCTCAATCCAAACTTTTTTCTTTGGTTTGGAGCCATTTTTTATTTCATAGTATTCTTCATTTACAGGTATAACCACAGAAGTAACGTTGTCATTTACATCAAAAGTCTT
>JAILQK010000172.1 GCA_024699045.1 Lachnospiraceae bacterium
GGCAGCGGGTCAGACAGCGAAGGCGTTCATAACGGAAAAGAAAAAGATCAGATGGTTAAAGCGGCGCTGCTTTGGATACTTTTATCGGTGACCGCCGCTGTCGGTTATTATATAAAGCCCCAGACGATCATCGCATATATAGCGATCGCAGTGTATTTTGCTTTTGATGCGGGAATGGGGGCTTTAAGGCGCCGGATCCTCTTTCTTGGAACAGGGCTTTTGTCTCTTGTGCTCATGTTATTTTTGACGAAAGCGGCGCTGATACCTTCCATAGGGATCGAAACGGATGATGAACGCAGCTTCGGGATGGCGCATTATTTTATGATGGGACTCAACGATGAGACCGACGGGGTATATTCGGATGAGGACACGTTATACACGGACGCCTTTGAAACGCCCGAGGAGAAGCGCAGGGCCGACATGGAGCTTGCCGGAGACAGGATAAAGGCTTACGGGCCGGCGGGACTCATCGAGCACCTGAAAAACAAGACTCTGGTAAACTATAATGACGGGCTTTTTGCCTGGGGGATCGACGGAAACTTTTTTGGCGGAAGGGACTATGAGGATCTCGGCAGTGTTCCCGATATGAGTTTTACCGAATGGATATGGAGCTTTATAAGACCTGACGGGGCGGATCACGGTAAGTATTCGTCCGCGCAGCAGACGATCTGGATAACGGTGCTTTTGCTGGGACTTATATTCGCATGTTTTGCGCTGCGAGATCTTTTCATAAAAAATACACCTTCCGGCGGAACGACGGCATCCTGTGGCAGCGGGATGGCCTATATCGTCATGCTGGCGCTTGCGGGACTTTTCGTCTTTGAACTTTTATTTGAAGCAAAGGCAAGATATCTGTTTATATATATTCCGTATTATCTTATACTGTCGGTATACGGCACAGCTTATCTGAGCGGTGGAGCGAAATGGGAGCGATAAAAGATTTTTTTAATCCGAAAAAGAAAATAGAGATAAAGGGGATGGCCGATAACTTTTATGCGACCGATGATTGTGACGGCTGCGGAGAATGTTACAGGAAGTGCCCGACAGGTCATATAAAGATGATAGACGGCCGGCCGGACTGGGGGAAGCCCTGCCTCATGTGCGCCCAGTGCGGAACGGTGTGTCCAAAGGGAGCGATCAGATACGGAAAGCCGCCCGGTAAGGATCAGTGATCCTTACCGGCTGCAATATAGACCAGATCCATCGGATCTATCTTTACGGATGAGCCTGTGAGGTCTACCAGATCTTTTTTTACGGATTCATAATCGTCGGCAAAGGCTGCGAGAGTGTAGGCAACCTTTTCGGTATAGACGGCATCCGTCCGGGTCAGATCGTGGGAGCCGAGGTAATGATCTATGACCCTGGTATGGGTATAATCAAAGGTTATCATAAACTGCTGCATAAGCTGCATCTCAGAGATCTCTGCGTCCTCAAGCGCGGCTTTTGCGGCATCGGTATAAGCCCGTACCAGGCCTCCGGTGCCTAAAAGAGTGCCCCCGAAGTAACGGGTAACGACGAGACACACATCCTTAAGTCCTGCGCCGGAAAGCACCTCAAGGATAGGGGCGCCCGCGGTCCCCGACGGCTCTCCGTCATCGGAGGAATGCACGGTGTCGGGAAAACCGTCTTTTCCCCTTATGATATAGGCGCTGCAATGATGCTTTGCATCATGGTATTTTTTCTTCTCTCCGGTTATCAGCGTTTCGGCATCACTGACCGAGGATACGGCCCTGACCGTTCCCATGAATTTTGAGCGTTTGACTTCCACGAGGGAGGCGCCGCTTTTTGTGATCGTTTTGTAGGACATGGGTTTATTATAATCTATTTGACCGTATCTATAAACGGTAAAAACGGGTCGGATGTGTATCTTCCCGGCGACATTCAAGGTATTGCCCGGACATTCCCGGCGACATTCCCGGACATTCCCGGCATTCCCGGGTATTGCCGGGTTCCGAAAATTCCGGCTTGTGTTTTGGACATTGATGTGATAATATATTTGTCGCTCACGTTTTGGTGGGGATCAGAAAGCAGATGATCATTAAAGCGAGGCCGCCGGTCGGAAACCGGCAGCTCACGGAAAGGGTAATGAGGTCAGAATAATGAAAGAGAATATCCATCCTGAATATCATCAGGCGACAGTTACATGTCATTGCGGCAATACTTTTACGGTAGGATCGACCATACCGGAGATCCGAGTGGAAATATGCTCAAAGTGCCATCCCTTCTATACGGGACAGCAGAAGGCAGCACGTGCTGACGGACGTATCGAGAAGTTCAACAAAAAGTACGCTGCAAAGAACTAGCAATCACAGGGCACCGTTGTTTTTCATGCAAAAACAACGGTGTTTTTATATTCAAAAGTGAACGGATCTGATTCGTTCACTTTTTCATTTATTGGGAGATAAAGCATGAAAAGATCGTTCGTTAAGTTGCTTGGCATGATCCTGTCCGCATACTCCGGGATAGGGGGACAGGCGGTCATGGAAGGCGTCATGATGCGCAACAAGGATAACTACGCGGTTGCGGTAAGACGCGCCGACGGAGAGATCGTGGTAAAAAAAGATGAGTATAAGGGAGTGATCGGAAATAAGACGCTGTATAAGATCCCGATAATAAGAGGGATCCTGTCTTTTATCGATTCTCTGGTGCTCGGAATGTCCACACTTAATTTCTCATCGGACATATACATCCAGGGAGAGGAGACCGCTCAGGCTTCAGAGGAGAGTGAGGATAAGGCTCCGGAAGGGGACAAAGACGCGAAGACGGGTTCTGCAGGAGAATCGGCGCTTTCGGTGATCGTAACGATAGTCGCTCTGATACTTGCTCTGGGGCTTTTCATGGTGCTTCCCTACTTTGCAAGCCTTCTTTTCAAGCCTCTCGTGGGAACGGGAGTAGGATTGTCGCTTATAGAGGGCGTGATAAGACTCCTGATCTTTATAGCCTATGTCAAGGTGATAAGCCTGATGGAGGATATAAGGCGTGTCTTCATGTATCACGGGGCAGAGCATAAGTGCATAAACTGCATAGAGTCCGGGCTTCCGCTCAACGTGGAGAATGTAAGGAAATCAAGCCGTGAACACAGGCGCTGCGGTACCAGCTTCCTTTTGTATGTGATGGTGATCTCGATCATATTTTTTGCTTTTATACAAACGGATATAAGATGGATGAAGGTCGTGCTCAGGGTCCTTTTGATCCCGGTCATCGCGGGTGTCTCGTATGAGTTCATAAGACTGGCGGGAAGATCTGATAACGCCCTTGTGAAGATATTCAGCAAGCCCGGGATGTGGCTTCAGAAGCTTACAACGAGAGAGCCGGACGATACCATGATCGAGGTCGGGATGCGTTCCGTGGAGGAGGTATTTGACTGGCAGGGATTCCTTAAGGAACAGGCGGAGGAATGACCTGCGCATCACTTTTGCAAAGCGGCATCGAAAGCCTCAGGCAGGCCGGGATCGAGGATGCCGAAACGGATGCGCGGATCCTTTTTGAATATGTCACGGGAATGGGCAGGAACGATCTGATCCTGCACGGTGATGAGGATCCCGAAGAGGTAGCGGGGAGCTTTGATCCGGTCTCGGAGCAGGACCAGCTCGAAGGATCCGTATCCGGAAGAGAGAGCGTGACCGAAAGATACACGAAGCTCATCGCAAGGCGGGCGACACACCTCCCGGTGCAGTATATAACCGGGATGGCGGATTTTATGGGGCTTCGGTTTATGGTGAATGAAAACGTGCTGATCCCCCGCCAGGACACCGAGTTTCTCGTGGAAGAGATGATGCGCGAGGTCGGGGACGGCTCATCGGTTTTGGATATCTGCACCGGATCGGGCTGCATACTGCTCTCGCTTATGAGATATAAGAACGATATAAGCGGCACGGGATGTGATGTGTCCCGGGAAGCGCTCGAGGTCGCAAAAAGAAACGAAAAGCTCATCTTCGGAAATGCCGGTGCGGGAGACATACCCGTAAGGCCCGTGACCTGGATCGAATCCGATATGTTTGAAAAGATAGAGGGAAGCTTTGATCATATTGTCTGCAACCCTCCCTACATAAGATCCGGCGTAATACCGACACTGATGCCTGAGGTGAGGGAGCATGAACCGTTAACGGCGCTTGACGGGGATGTGGACGGACTTCGCTTCTATCGGATCCTTGCGCTTAAAGCGCGGGAGCATATCAACCGTCACGGGAAGCTTTTCCTGGAGATCGGGTTTGATGAGGCGGACGCGGTGAAGGCGCTCCTTCTTAAAAACGGGTATAAGGATATTGAGGTTTATAAGGACTATTCGGGCAATGACCGGGTGATAAAAGCGGGGATTTAACAAGGAGATCCTGATGTTTGAGAATGTAGAGAACATAGTATTGAAATATGATGAGCTCATGAGGCGCATATCGGAGCCGGATGCGGCTTCTGACAGCAATAAGTACATGGAGCTCATGAAGGAGCAGGCTACCCTCATGCCGGTGGTCGAGGCTTATAAAGCCTACAAGGACAATGAGGCCCTGATCGAGGAGTCACTGCAGCTTATCGATGATGAATCGGATCCCGAGCTTAAGGAGCTTGCAAGGGAAGAGCTTGCCTCGGCAAAGGACCGTCAGCCGGAGCTTATAAAGGAACTCAGACTGCTGCTCATCCCGAAGGACAGGAATGACGATCGTAATGTGATCATGGAGATCCGCGCGGGCGCGGGCGGAGATGAGGCGGCTTTATTCTCCTACGATCTGTATCGCATGTATACGCACTATATCGAATCCAGAGGCTGGAAAACCGAGCTTTTGGAATGTGAGGAGACCGGGATAGGCGGGATGAAGAATATCTCCTTTATGGTCAAGGGAACGGGGGTTTATTCCGTGCTCAAATATGAATCAGGGGTTCACAGGGTCCAGCGGGTGCCCGAGACAGAATCGGGAGGACGGATACACACGTCTACCGCCACGGTCGCGGTCATGCCCGAGGCGGAAGAGGTCGATGTCAGGATCGATGAGAAGGATATAAGGATCGATGTGATGAGGGCATCGGGAAACGGAGGACAGTGCGTCAATACCACGGATTCCGCGGTGCGGCTCACACACTATCCCACCGGGATCGTCATTTATTCCCAGACCGAGAAGTCTCAGCTGCAGAATAAATCAAAGGCTTTTGCGCTGCTCAGATCCAAACTGTACGATCTGGAGCTTCAGAAGAAGCAGGATGCCGAGTCTGCGGAGCGCCGGAGCCAGATAGGCACCGGGGACAGATCGGAGAAGATAAGGACATATAATTTCCCGCAGGGAAGAGTCACCGATCACAGGATACATCTTACGCTCTATAAGATCGACGATATCATGAACGGGGATCTGAAAGAGGTCATAGATGCTCTTGCGGAGGCAGACAGGGCGGCAAAGCTTTCCGAAATGAATGAAAGCGCCTGATCAGGTTTTTGAAAATCCGCGGGTGTGATATAATGAGAACCGACTTTTTATTTACAGGAGATAAAAGAGGAGACAATGGCAGAGGCGGAAGCCCAAAGCATGACAAATGACATAGAGGGCTTAAGGCAGGAGTTAGAAGATACGAGGGAGCAGCTTGATATCCTTCTGGCGAGCATGCCCGGAGGTGTCATGACATATGACGCAGATACCGGCAAGATAATCTATATCAACGAGGGAATGCTGTCTATCTTCGGATGCGGAGAGGAGGAATTCCGCAAACATTTCATGGACAGCTTCAGCCTTTTTGTGATGAAGGAGGACCGGCACAGGGTAAAGGATCTCATCGATACGCAGATCCAGTTTTTTGATCACGTCGAGCTTACATACAGAGCGGTCGGGCTTATGGGTGATATAGTGTGGTTTGTCCATAAAGCTACGCTCAGGAGGCTTGCAGACGGACGGAAGGTTTTTTTCTGCATCCTTTCGGATGTAACCGAACAGCGCGCGATACAGGAGCAGCTTCAGGCCACCAACGATCAGCTCTACATGGAGACGGAACGCTTCAAGCTTATCGAAGAAGCGATAGACAATGTGGAATATGATTATGATGTGGACAGCGACAACCTTTCCGTTTCGAGAAAGGACAGCGAGGGAGTAAGGCACTGGAAAAACGTCGATGATGCTTTCAAGGGCGGCCAGGTCTTTTCCGCGATACATCCGGAGGATCGGGATGTCGTGAAGTCTGTCTATGAATCGGCCCTTAAAAACGAGGGCAAGGGTGTGGTCGAGTACAGGATGGCGGCTGAGGGAGAAGCCTATATGTGGTACCGCCTCAACTATGCCTCATTTGAAGGTAAGAATGAGCGGATCATCCGTATGGTAGGCTCTGCGAAGGATATCACGGAGGAAAAGCTGGAGCAGGAAAGACTCCGCACCGAGGCCGAGCGCGACGGTATGACGGGGCTCCTGAACAAGACCGCGATGCAGCTGTACTGCGCGGCGCTTCTGGCAAAGAGTGAGTTCAATGACTGCCATGCGCTTTTTATGATCGACACGGATAATTTCAAGTCCGTGAATGATACTCTGGGACACGGCATCGGCGATGATACGATCAAATTCGTGGCCAGAGGTATAAAAAATGTCTTCAGGGATACCGACCTTGTGGGACGCATGGGCGGGGATGAGTTCATGGTGCTCATGAGCCATACAACGCTTGAGATAGCGGAGGAAAGAGCCCGCAGGCTGAACGACAAGATAAGATCAGAGGTCAAGGGACTTGACGAAAGCGTGCATATAAGCTGCTCCATAGGCATAGCGTTTTATGCCAAGAACGGAGAGGATTACGACAGCCTGTTCAAGGCGGCTGACAGTGCTCTGTATGAGGCAAAGGAATCAGGAAAGGATTGCTACAGGGTTTATGGGGAGAGCAGCGAATAGACTTGTCCTTGGGGCTACCTGTTTTTTACTGATCATCACAGGCCTTGCAGGTTGCGGGGCGGGGACGGCGCATATACAGGAGGCGGACGCCCTCATAGAAAACGGCTCTTATTCGGAGGCCCTCGATAGTCTGGAGGTGGCTGAAAATTCCGGTGAGGATAAAAGACTGATCCACAGATCGCGCGGGATAGCCTATATGGGGCTTTCCGACTACTATACGGCGATCGAGGAATTTATCGCGGCGCTTTCTCTCAGCAACGGTTATGTCCGGGACATGGACATAGATATCTCTTATTATCTTGCGGTAGCGCAATACCGTACAGGAGATATCAGTGCTGCAAACGAGACTTACTCGGCGATCATCGCCATAGATCCGGGTGAGTCCGATGCTTATTATCTCAGGGGGCGGACTTATCTGATGCTCCAGGATATCGACAATGCAAAGTCCGATTTTGATAAAGCCGTAAAGCTGTCGCCCGATGATCCGGATCTTTATGTGCAGATCTTCGAGGCAATGTCAGGCGCAGGACTTGCGGATGACGGGAAGAGATATCTGAAGAGCGCGATGGAGCTGAATACAAAGCTTACTTCTTTTCAGAAGGGGCGGCTTTATTATTGCATGGGTGACTACGAGGGAGCCAGACAGAGCCTTGAGAGCGCGGTAAGCGAAGGGAATGACACCGAAGCGATACTCTATCTGGGGAGAACGTACGAGGCGCTCGGAGACACAAACTACGCGGCTTCGCTTTACAGGTCCTATCTGGAAGGCGATCCGGGGAATGCGCAGGTCATGAACCAGCTGGGGCTTTGTCTGATCGATCTTAACGACTATAACGGCGCGCTGGATGCTTTTGAAAAAGGGATAAACATCGGGGATCCCGCAATGGACCAGTCACTGAGATTCAATCAGATCACGGCTTATGAATACACGGGGGATTTTGACAGGGCCAAGACGCTTATGGCGGATTATCTGGCCAAGTATCCCGGAGATGAAGAAGCAATAAGGGAAAACGACTTTCTTTCAACCAGGTGAACGGGTGAACCCGGATCCTTTCGAAAGGGAATATTTATCAGGAGAATCGAAATATGTTTTATGTAGTAAAAAGAGACGGTCAGAAGGCCGATTTTGATATCACCAAGATAAACGATGCCATCGTAAAGGCTTTTGTTGCATGCGAGAAACAGTACAACAACGATATCATCGAGCTTCTGGCGCTCAGGGTCACGGCAGACTTTGAAGAGAAGATCACGGGCGACGCGGTCGGGGTCGAGGACATCCAGGATTCGGTGGAGAAGGTGCTGAACCAGGCGGGATTTACCGAGGTCGCGAAGGCCTATATCCTGTACCGGAAGCAGCGGGAAAATGTAAGGAATATGAACTCCGCGATCCTGAATTACCGGGACGTCGTCAATTCCTATGTGCACAATGAAGACTGGCGCGTAAAGGAGAACTCCACGATCACTTATTCCGTCGGGGGACTGATCCTTTCAAACTCAGGCGCGGTGACGGCCAATTACTGGCTTTCCGAGATCTACGATCAGGAGATAGCGGACGCTCACAGAGACTGCGATATGCACATACACGATCTTTCCATGCTTACCGGATACTGCGCGGGCTGGTCTCTGATGCAGCTTTTGCTTGAGGGACTCGGCGGGATCAAGGGCAAGATATCATCCGCGCCCGCAAAGCATCTGTCGGTACTTTGCAACCAGATGGTCAACTTCCTTGGGATCATGCAGAACGAATGGGCGGGAGCCCAGGCTTTTTCGTCGTTTGATACATATCTGGCACCCTTTGTAAGGGTGGAGGGGCTTTCCTACAGGGAAGTCAAGCAGTGCATCGAGTCGTTCATATTCGGAGTGAACACCCCTTCAAGGTGGGGAACCCAGGCTCCGTTTACCAATATAACCCTTGACTGGACCGTTCCGGAGGATCTTGCCGAGATGCCGGCGATCGTGGGCGGTAAGCCCCAGGACTTCTGCTACAAGGACTGCAAGAAGGAAATGGACATGGTCAATAAAGCTTTCATTGAGACCATGATCGAGGGTGATGCAAACGGAAGAGGATTCCAGTATCCGATCCCGACTTATTCCATCACAAAGGATTTTGACTGGTCCGATACGGAAAACAACCGACTGCTTTTTGAGATGACGAGCAAGTACGGGACACCGTATTTTTCAAACTATGTCAATTCTGACATGAAGCCGTCGGACATCCGCTCGATGTGCTGCAGGCTCAGACTTGATCTTCGTGAGCTGAGGAAGAAGACCGGAGGCTTTTTCGGATCCGGGGAATCAACGGGCTCGATCGGAGTGGTAACGCTCAATATGCCGAGGCTTGCTTATCTTTCGATCAGTGAGAGCGACTTTTATGCAAGACTTGAGAGGCTGATGGATATCGCGGCAAGGTCACTCAAGATAAAGCGCGATCTGGTGTCAAAGCTTCTGGATGAAGGCCTGTATCCATATACCAAGAAGTATCTCGGAACATTTAAGAATCATTTCTCGACCATCGGTGTCGTCGGAATGAACGAAGCCTGCCTGAACGCAAACTGGCTCGGCAAGGATCTGACTCATGCCGAGTCGCTTGCCTTTACGAAGAATGTGCTCAACTTCATGAGAGAGAAGCTTCTGGGGTATCAGGAGAAATACGGGGATCTGTACAATCTGGAGGCAACCCCTGCGGAGAGCACGGCTTACAGGCTTGCGAAGCATGACAAGCAGAAATATCCGAACATCATCACCGCGGGAGACCCCGGAGAAACCCCTTATTACACGAATTCTTCTCATATGCCGGTAGGGTTTACCGATGATATATTCGAGGCGCTCGATAAGGAAGACGAGCTTCAGGTGCTCTATACTTCGGGAACGGTCTTCCATGCGTTCCTCGGAGAGAAGCTTCCGGACTGGAAGTCGGCGGCAGAGCTTGTAAAAAAGATATCGGATAATTATAAGCTTCCTTACTATACCATCACCCCCACCTATTCGGTGTGCCCGGAGCACGGTTATCTCGCGGGCGAGCAGCGGGTATGTCCGAAGTGCGGGAAGCCGACCGAGCTGTACTCGCGCATCACGGGATACTACCGACCGGTACAGAACTGGAATGACGGAAAGATACAGGAATTTGCCGATCGCAGGACTTATGAGGTGTGATAAATGATATCAAAGCTTATCGACAAGATAACCGAAAAGAATGCGCCGGTCGTGGTGGGACTTGATCCCAACCTGAAGTTTGTCCCCGGACATCTGATCAGGAAGGCGACGGAGGAGAAGGGTGATACATTAGAGGCGGCTGCCGATGCCATCTTTGAGTTTAACAAGGCGATAGTGGACGCGACGTATGATCTGATCCCTGCCGTAAAGCCACAGATAGCAATGTATGAGCAGTTCGGGATCCCGGGACTTATCGCGTATAAAAATACGGTGGACTACTGCCATTCAAAGGGGCTTATCGTTATCGGAGACGTTAAAAGGGGAGATATCGGATCCACCTCGGAATCCTATGCCATAGCCCATCTGGGAGAGATAAAGGTAGGCAATACCTCACACCGGCCTTTCGATGAGGACATGGCTACGGTCAATCCGTATCTTGGGACGGACGGGGTCAAACCTTTTACGGATATCTGCAACAGATATGACAAGGGCATCTTCGTGCTCGTAAAAACATCCAATCCTTCAAGCGGAGAATTTCAGGACCGCGCGGTAAGCGGAGGAGAAGGGGATCCTTCCGGAACATCGAGACCACTCTTTGAGGTCGTGGCCGATAAGGTGCGGGAGTGGGGAGAAGCTTCCATGGACGGCGCATACAGTAATGTGGGCGCAGTAGTAGGAGCGACCTATCCCGAGCAGGGCGAAGCGGCGCGGAGGCTTATGCCGCACACCTATATACTGGTGCCGGGATACGGCGCGCAGGGCGGAAAGGCGGAGGACCTTAAGGCCTTCTTCAATAAGGACGGCCTTGGAGCGATCGTCAATTCCAGCCGGGGGATAATCGCCGCATATACCAAGGCGCCGTACAGCGACAGATTTGATGAAATGCATTTTGCGGATGCTTCGCGTGAGGCGGTAAAGGATATGATAAAGGATATACGGTCGGTGCTTTGAGAAGAGCTTCCGGCATATGGTATAAAACCCGTGGGACGGGCTCATGAGGAAAGGGTTATCATGGAAAGATACAAGGAAGAATTCATAAGATTTATGCTGGAGTGTGAGGTGCTTAAATTTGGGGATTTCGTTACCAAAAGCGGCAGGAAGACTCCGTTTTTTGTCAATACGGGATATTACCGCACGGGAGCACAGCTTAAAAGACTCGGGCAGTTTTACGCAAAGGCGATAGCCGGGAGGTTCGGCACGGATTTTGATGTCCTCTTCGGCCCGGCTTACAAAGGCATACCGCTTACCGTAGCGACCACGATAGCACTGGCGGAGGAATACGGAGCTGACATCCGATACTGCAGCAACAGGAAAGAGGTAAAGGATCACGGTGATAAGGGTATCCTCCTCGGGGGACCCGTCGGAGACGGCGACAAGGTGGTGATAATCGAGGACGTCACTACCGCAGGGACTTCGATAAGAGAGACGCTTCCCATCATCAAGGCACAAGGGAAGACGGAGATAGTCGGAATGTGTGTGTCCGTGGACAGGCAGGAGAGAGGGACCGGGGAGAGATCGGCGCTCAGCGAGATCTCCGAAGAACACGGCTTTCCGACCTGCGCGATAGTCACGATGAGAGAGGTCACGGACTATCTCACAAAGGCGGGCGAGGACGGTAAAACGGTCATAGATGACAGGCTTAAGGCTGCGATAGACGCTTATTATGAGGAATACGGAGCCGGATTCTGAAACCCCGGCTGCAGTTAAGGACTGAGGTTATATGGCGATCTTCGATAAGAAATACAGATTCACAAGCAACAGGCATTCTCAAAAGGGATTGATGGCTCTGGTCTTCGGCATGATATCCCTTATTTCATTTTTCATAGCAACGACGGTCTCGGTAAGGACCTCTGCGGCAATGGTGGATCGTATGGCCGGAGCGGGGATGTTTGCTTTTATCTTCGGAACGGTCGGACTGATGCTCGGAGTTTCCGCGATCAAGGAGCCGGATGTATTTCCAATCCTGCCCAAATTGGGGTTTGCCGTGGCATTGATCGCTGTTTTGCTGTGGTTCGCGGTACTTTACCTTGGTGTGGCGCTGGGATAACAGGATAACTTATAAGCGAGGTTTTATTTACGATGACGGATCAGGATAATCTCAGGGAAAGACACCTCCTTGCAACGGAGCGTCTTTCTTCATTGATTTCGGAGCATGAGGTCGAAGAGCCTTATGGAGAGTATTTCCGCAAAACGGCGGATTTTTTGCTTAAAGGCAGTTATGAGGATCTGATGCCTGAAAGATATCAGGAGTCATACACCAATCCGGTCTATGCGGTATCGGTTTTCGGGATCGAGATGGGAAGGCTCCTTTCTTTTCTGGCGTATGAGCTTACCTCCGTGATACCGTTCAAGGCTGAGGGAGAGCAGAGACTCGAGGATGTAACGATACTTTTTGAGGTATTTCTGGAAGTCTATACCGCATTTCTTGCAGAGACCGGCGGAGAAGGCATTGACCCTGAAACGCTTTCCGGTGACATACGCTCGATCCTGACCGGTTTTGTGACGGATTACACGGATGTGACGGTCGCCGACAGGATAAGGGACATCCTTGATCCTTCCAGGGACTTTGCAAAGAAGATAATAATGGAAGCGGATCTTCGGGATCTATCCTATCTTGACCGGTTCGGTGAATACGTCAATGACGATACCAGAGCTCTGGCAGAGTATATCAATTCGCTGCCCGAAGCTGATATCGGGAAAATGGCCGAGACCTTCACGAAAGGTTATATCGACGGTTTCGCAGTCACAGGAAAGGACATCTCCCGGAAAAAGACCGTGAGCATAAGGTATTACCTGGGCTTTGAAAGACTGGTGAGAGCTTCCGTACGGTGCTTTGAAAAGGCCGGACTTGAGTCGGTGATCTATCGCAGACCTCTCCATGCGGCGGTAAGAAAGGGGTTGGCCCGGGTAGGTTATTCCGGCGATCCCGTTAATGAGCAGATGGATTATGACCACAGGGAAGACGAGGCGTTATTTCTCGACAGGCAATATGTCGAGCGTAAGCTCGAGGTCCTGAAGGGCGTGTATGAAGAGCTTTCGGACAAGGCGGCGGTCTATGGGGGACCGGCGGTCATGGAACGCTTCGGAATGAAAGAATTCGAGCCCGTGAATCATGAAGAGAGCTTCAGACTCAGTGACAGGCAGCAAAAGCTTAAGACGGAGCTTACGTCCAGGGCGGCCGAGATACAGAACGGATATATTTCCGGCGATGAGGTCTCCTTTACGATAATCGCATATCCGGTACCTGGGATCGGAGAGGATTTCAAGGAGATATTCAAAGAAACAGTTAACATAAACACACTGCCGTGCGACAAGTACAAACAGATGCAGCAGTGTGTCATAGATCAGCTTGAAAAGGGCAGATATATTGAGATAAAGGGTCAAAACGGCAATCGGACGGATATAAGGATACAGCTGCCCCCTATAGTTGACATAAAAAATCAGACGGTGTTTGAGAACTGTACTGCCGACGTTAACATTCCGGTAGGAGAGGTATTTACTTCCCCGATGCTCAAGGGGACCGACGGAGTGCTCCATGTGTCAAAGGTCTATATCGAGGGGCTCCTGTTCAAGGAACTTACGCTTACTTTTAAGGATGGATTCGTCACGGAGTATGGATGCAGAAATTTCGAGAAAGAGGAAGAGAATAAAAGATACATAGAGGAGAATATCCTTTATCATCATGACACGCTTCCTATGGGTGAGTTTGCGATCGGCACCAATACAACGGCTTATATGATGGCAAAAAAATACGGGATCTTTGCCAGACTTCCAATCCTTATAGCGGAGAAGACGGGGCCGCATTTTGCTGTCGGGGATACCTGCTATCGGAGAGAGGAGGATATCCGGACTTTTAATCCCGACGGAAGGGAGCTCATCGCAAAAGATAACGAGCATACAGAAAAATACCGGAAAGAAGAGCCCATGAAGGCATATTTTAACTGTCATACGGACATAACGATCCCGTATGAGGAGCTTGGGGAGATCGCAAGTGTTGACGACAGCGGCGTGAGATATCCCGTGATAAGCAAAGGCAGGTTTGCAGTCCCGGGAACCGAAGAGCTAAATAAGCCTCTTGAGAACCTTTGACCCGACAGGCATATCCCTGTATAATGTATTGGTTATTTTTGCAATAAATATTATCGGCTGCTCCGGCCGACAGGAAGGAAACCTTAAAAATGGCTAAAGCTGGGATCGTAATGGGATCCGATTCGGATATCGTAAAGATGTCCAAGGCGGCAGAAGTGCTGAAAGAGTTCGGAATAGAATATGAGATGTCCATAATATCCGCCCATCGGGAGCCGGATGAGCTTATCGAGTGGTGCCGGGGAGCCCGGGACAGAGATATAAAAGTGATCATCGCGGGCGCCGGAATGGCAGCGGCGCTGCCCGGGATGTGCGCGGCGCTTTTTGAGGGTCCGGTCATCGGAGTACCGCTTTCCGCCAATGTGCTGGACGGAACGGATGCGCTGTACTCTATGCTGCAGATGCCTCCGGGAGTTCCGGTGGCAACGGTCGCGATAGACGGAGCAAAAAACGCGGGACTGCTCGCGGCGCAGATAATAGCGACGGGGGAGACAGATGAGGCAGCCTCCGTAAGAAAGAAGCTTTCCGATTACAGAAAGGAAATGAAAAAAGGGGTAAAGGATAAGAATGCCCGTCTGCAGGAGATAGGTTTTGAACAGTATATCAAGGAGAAAAGGTGATGGATTATAAATCAGCCGGAGTTGATATAGAGGCAGGCTACAGGTCGGTCGAACTGATAAAGGATTTCGTCAGGGACACTTCAAGACCCGAAGTCATGGGCGGACTGGGAGGTTTTTCCGGAGCGTTCAGCCTGGCGGGGATAAAAGGGATGGAGGATCCCGTATTACTGTCGGGGACCGACGGGGTCGGAACAAAAATAAAGCTGGCCTTTATAACGGACAAACACGATACCATCGGGATCGACTGCGTGGCGATGTGCGTGAACGACGTTGCCTGCGCGGGTGGAGAGCCTTTATTCTTCCTGGATTATATTGCCTGCGGCAAAAACTATCCCGAAAAGATCGCTTCGATCGTGAAGGGGGTCGCTGAAGGCTGTAAAATGGCGGGAGCTGCGCTCATAGGAGGAGAGACCGCCGAACATCCCGGGCTTATGCCTGAGGATGAGTATGATCTTGCGGGATTTGCCGTAGGGGTAGCCGACCGTAAGGATATCATCGACGGAAGCGGGATAAAGGCAGGGGATACGCTTGTCGGGATCGCTTCATCGGGAGTCCACTCAAACGGGTTTTCTCTGGTGAGGAAGATTTTCCGGATGGATCAGCAGTCGCTCGCAAGATATTATGACGAGCTCGGATGCTCCCTTGGTGAGGAGCTTCTGAGACCTACGAAGATATATGTAAAAGCGCTTAAGGCAGTGCGTGAGGGAAATACAACGATAAAAGGATGCTCCCATATCACCGGAGGAGGCTTTTTTGAAAACATCCCAAGGATGCTTCCGAAGGGGCTTTCGGCGAAGATAGAAAAGGCATCTTATCCGATACCGCCCATCTTTTCGCTTGTGCAGCATGAGGGGCGGATAGAAGAGAACATGATGTACAATACCTACAACATGGGACTCGGGATGGTCATAGCCGTTGACAGCGCGGATGCGGACGAGACGGTAAGATCGATAGAAGGCGCCGGCGAAAAGGCGTATATCGTCGGTGAAGTCACATCAGACGGCAGCGGAGTCAAGCTATGCTGAGGATCGCCGTAATGGTGTCCGGCGGAGGAACAAATCTCCAGGCCATTATAGATGCCGTTTCCGATAAACGAATACATGACGCTGAAATCGTAAGGGTTATAAGCAACAAGCGTGATGCGTACGCGCTTGAAAGGGCTGAAAAAGCAGGGATCGAGACGGTCACGGTCTGCAGAAAGGATCATCCTGACAGTGAAGACTTTGACAGGGCACTGCTTGCCGCTTTGGATGAAGCCGCTCCGGATCTTGTGGTCCTCGCGGGCTTTCTCGTAGTGCTGTCACCTGATATAATAAGCCGCTATAAGGGAAAGATAATAAACGTGCATCCTTCACTCATTCCTTCCTTTTGCGGAGAGGGCTTTTACGGACTTAAGGTTCATGAGGAGGCTTTGAAACGAGGAGTGAAGGTGACCGGAGCAACGGTCCACTTTGTGGATGAAGGGTGCGATACAGGTCCCATAATCCTTCAGAAAGCGGTGTATACGGAAAAGGGTGACACTCCGGAGACGCTTCAGAGAAGAGTCATGGAGCAGGCGGAGTGGCAGATACTCCCGGAAGCGATAGATCTGATAGCAGGAGGCAAGGTTAAAATACTTAACGGAAGGACGGAGATCATATGACAGTACTCATAGTCGGAGGCGGCGGAAGAGAGCATGCGATAGCATACGCTGTTTCGAAAAGCGCGAAGGCGGATAAGATCTACTGTGTACCCGGAAATGCCGGGATAGCCGGGATCGCGGAGTGTGTGGATATCCAGGTGATGGATTTTGAAGAGATAGCCAGATTTGCAAAAAAGGTCAAGGCTGATCTTGTGATAGTAGGCCCGGACGATCCGCTGGCAGCGGGCATCGTAGATGTGCTGCAGGGCTATGGGCTGAAGGTTTTCGGCCCGGACGGAAAAGCGGCGATCCTTGAGGGAAGCAAGGCTTTTTCAAAGGATCTGATGAAGAAATACAATATCCCGACCGCGAAGTATGAGGTGTTTGACAATGCCGACAAGGCGATGGCTTATCTTGAAACGGTCAGTTATCCGGTCGTATTAAAAGCCGACGGTCTTGCGCTCGGAAAGGGCGTGCTCATCTGTGAAACACAGGAGGCGGCCAGGGATGGCGTGAAGCAGATCATGATGGACAAGAAGTTCGGGATCGCGGGCAACCGCATGGTGATAGAGGAGTATATGACCGGACGCGAAGTCTCCGTGCTGACTTTCTGCGACGGCAAGACGATCAAGGTCATGAGCTCGGCCCAGGATCATAAAAGGGCCGGAGACGGCGACACGGGACTCAATACCGGAGGTATGGGAACATTTTCACCTTCCCCTTTCTATACCGCAAAGATAGACGAATATTGTAAAAAGAATATCTACAAGCCGACAGTGGATGCCATGACCGATGAAGGCAGACCCTTTAAGGGAGTCATCTTCTTTGGACTTATGCTGACGGAGGACGGCCCCAAGGTGCTTGAGTTTAATGCCAGATTCGGGGATCCCGAGGCACAGGTAGTGCTTCCGCGCATGAAAAATGATATAATCGATGTCATGCTTGCATGTGTCGACGGAACACTCGGCAAGATAAAGCTTGAATTTGAAGATAACGCGGCGGTCTGTGTCATGCTCGCTTCGCAGGGATATCCCGGAAAGTACGAACGGGGGTTCCTGATCAGCGGATTGGAACAGTTCAAGGGAAAGGATGACTATTATGTCTTTCATTCGGGCACCAAAAAGACCGGAAAGGGTATAGTCACGAACGGCGGAAGAGTGCTTGGAGTCACAGCCAAGGGAAACGATCTTAAGGATGCGAGAAGGAAGGCATATGAGGCCTGCGAATGGATAGATTTTGATAATAAATATATGAGGCACGATATAGGAAAGGCTATAGACGAGGCTTAATAAAGCCCAGGGTAGGAGTCGAGGAGGAATAAGGAGAAGAAACGATGAGATTTAACAGATTAAGGAAAATGCTTACAGGCGGAACACTGGTCCTGGCACTGATGATGCAGACTGTTGCGGTCACTCCGGTATATGCGGATGAAGCCGTTGAAGGAGAGGCAGCTGCGGGAGAAGAGGCTGCAGGAGAAGAAGGCGCTTTGCCCGAGGGGGGAGAAGAAAGCCCGCTTCCTGAAGGTGCAGAGGGTGAAGTTCCCGCCGCAGATGCTGCCGCAGTCGAAGCGGTTGCAGCAGATACCGTGGTCCCCGGGACGATAGTCGCCAATAACGGCATGTATATAGCAAACAGTTTTCCTGATTCGTATCTGCCGTCGGGATTCAGAAAACAGACGGTTGCCTATGAGGGTCAGAATATCGATCTTGCTTATATGGATGCATCCAACGGACTGGTCACTCTGGCATATCTTACGGATGCTGCCGGAACCTTCGGAGATTTCTATATCTGCGATACATCTACGGCTGAGATGTCGGATTATGTGAGGTTTGAGGGCGGCAATGACAGGTTCATCATCGTGCTCAAGCCCATGGGCGCCGATATACCGACGGGTTTTTCTCCGACGGCGCTTTCCGTCAACGGAAAATCCGTGAGCGCATGGGTCTATACGGGAGAGACTACCGATGACAAAGACAAGGATAAGGATGATAAGGACAGCGAGGAAAGCTCCGAAGAGGGATCCGAGGAGAAAAAGGATGGATTCCTCGGCGGTCTTTTAGGTTCACTTAAGCCGGTAAAGGCATATGCGGGAGAATTGGATCTCGGCATAGGCGTAGGCTCCGGAAACAGTGAGGATACAGCCAATGCAGGAGGTCAGCCGGCAGATGCCGCACCCGCAGACGGCACGACTCCGGAGGGAGTGCCGGCAGACGGCGCTGCAACGGAAGGGCTTCCGGCAGACGGTACGGCAACGGACGGAGTTCCGGTAGACGGCGCTGTAACAGAAGGTGTTCCTGCCGATGCTGCAGCAGTGGATCAGACTGTGGATACGTCTGGTCTCGATGCCGCGGCGGCGGTCCCTACAGGCGGCACACCTTCCACCTCGGAGTATTTCCTTGTGTATGCCATAGATCAGACCGGAAATCTTGGATTCTATCTCTATGATTCCGTTGGACAGACATATCAGAGATATGCCGATTTCGGAGCGGGGAGTCTCGAGAAGCTTGAGAAAGCCGAAAAGAGCGCAAAGATCCGTCTCTTTATCATAGTCGGACTCGTGGTACTGTTGATAGTGCTCGTGATAATACTTGTCAATATGGCTCTTTCGGGTAAAAAGGGCGATGATTATTATGATGACGATGACAACTATGAAGAGATGAAACGCCGGGTCGAGAAGAAGTCCAAGAGAGCAGCAAGGGTCAGCCGGCGGACCGATTATTACGATGACAGCGAATACGATGATGATGATGACGATTATGAGGATGATGACGACGGCGAGGATGTGAAGGTCTATAAAAAAGCCGAGAGAAAACAGCCGGCCGCGCCTCAGGAGCAGTTGAGACCCAGAAAGAAAGCTCCGTCGCAGGATATCGATCTGGATGATGATTTCAGTTTTGATTTTATAAAGAGATAAAGGACAGGATATGAGCCGTTATGACATTGCGATAATAGGGACCGGCCCTGCAGGTGTTTCTGCGGCGTTAACGGCCAAAAACCGAAACAAGAGCATTCTTATCATAGGGAAAAAGGAGCTTTCAAACAAGGTTCTGAAATCCCATAAGATACTGAATTATCCGGGACTTCCGGATATCGCGGGAGAAGATCTCGTGGCGGCCATGAGGAAGCACCTTGACAGCATGGGTATAGAGATCACCGAGGAGCAGGTCACCAACGTATACGCGATGGGAGATTATTTTGCGCTCCAGTGCGCGAAGGAAATGTATGAAGCCTCAACGGTGATAATCGCATCCGGAGTCATGCAGGGAAAGCCTTTGCCCGGAGAGGAGGCAAACCTCGGAAGGGGAGTGAGCTACTGCGCGACATGTGATGCGGCTCTCTACAAAGGGAAAGAGACTACGGTCCTCGGCTATTCACGCAAAGAGGAGGAAGAAGCCTCTTTTCTTGCCGAATTGACGGATAAAGTCTATTATGTTCCCACTTATCAGGAAGATCCGGAGTTTTCACCGGACAATATCGAGGTGATAAGAGGGATACCGAAGGAGATCAGGAGAGAGGATAATAAGAGCGTCCTCGTGCTCGACAGCAGGGAGGTAGTATCCGATGTTGTCTTTGTACTGCGGGACTCGGTTTCCCCGGGACAGCTGGTGCCCGGACTTGAGACAGAGGGAGCGCATATCAAAACAGCGCGGGATATGTCGACGAACATACCGGGACTTTTTGCGGCAGGTGATATCACCGGAACACCGTATCAGGACGCAAAGTCGGTCGGAGAAGGAAATGTAGCGGCTCTTACAGCCGTATCGTATCTTACGGAGCTGGCAAAAAAACAAAAATAAGGAGGAACAGAGGTCATGGTGAATGTTATCAATTCAGACAAATGGGCAGACGTGGAAGCTCAGGCTGCGGCAGTGGTCGATTTCAACGCGACATGGTGCGGGCCTTGCAAGATGATGGCACCTGTACTGGAGGAGCTTTCTGCGGAATATGACGGCAAAGTGGCGTTTTATGCGATAGACGTGGATCAGAATCCGGATCTGGCGGAAAAGTTCTCCGTCATGAGCATACCGAATCTCGTATTCTTAAAGAACGGAGAGCTTAAAGATTCATCCGTAGGCTTCAAACCCAAGGAAGCACTTAAGGGATGGATCGATTCCCAGCTCTGATATCGCAGAGACCGGGGCTCTGATATCATAGAGACCGGGGCGCAGATGCCGGAGCAGGCATCAACAGAATAAGATCAGCACTCATTTTGAAGAGGCGAGGAGACATACGGCGGAAGCGGATATGCCCTCGCCTTTTCCCGTGAAGCCAAGGTGTTCTTCGGTCGTGGCCTTTACGTTTATCCGGTCTGTCCCGACATTGAGCATATGGGCGATATTCTCCCTCATCTTATCTATATGGGGCCTCATTTTGGGAGCCTGGGCGATGATCGTCGCATCCAGATTTATGACCTGGTAGCCCCGCTCTGAAAGCATTCCGGAGACCTCGGACAGCAGTTTCATGCTGTCGGCATCCTTATATCTTTCATCCGTATCGGGGAAGTGCTTCCCGATATCTCCGAGCGCTGCCGCCCCGAGCAGGGCATCCATCACCGCGTGAAGCAGTACGTCGGCATCGGAGTGTCCGAGGAGTCCTTTTTCAAAAGGGATCTCGACACCCCCGATTATGAGTCTGCGTCCTTCGGTGAGCCTGTGGACATCATATCCCTGACCTATCCGCATATCACTACCTCCAAGATATTGACAATTTAGAAATACATAATACAATATATTGAGGCAAGAATCAAAACTGAGTAATATCATCCGGCAAGGTAGAAATGGACAGAAAAAAAAGACACAGCAGAGTGGTAAGACAGCGTATACTGGCGTTTGTTTTCACGATACTTGTGCTCGCGCTCATAACTTTCGGCATGTACATGGGCATCAGATATCTGGCAGATATGGGTTTATTCGACAAGAAACCGGAGCCTGTGACAGAAGTTGCGACAGAGCCTACGGAGGAGCCTTCGGAGGAGTCGTCCTGGGTTTCCGTTGAAACTGAAGAGATAAAAGATGATTATGCGGAAGTCGATACGACGGTGCTGTCCGAAGACGAGATCCCTTCCGAGGAGGCGGTAATCGAATCGGATGAGGAGATCGAGTCCATAGTAAGCAATCTCGATCTGGAGGAGAAAGTGTCACAGCTGTTTCTGGTCACTCCCGAATCGATCACCGGGATGGAAACGGTCACCAGAGCCGGTGATACCACCCGGGATGCGCTCACACAGTATCCGGTAGGCGGACTCATTTATTTCGAGCAGAATTTCGAGGATCCCGATCAGACCAAGGAGATGCTGGCGAACACTTCCGCTTATATTACCGATGCCTGCGGGATAAAGCCTTTTCTTGCGGTCGACGAAGAGGGCGGACGAGTGGTGCGCCTGGCGGAGCATGAAGGGTTTGAGATAGAAAACGTGGGACCTATGGCAGATATAGGAAGCTCCGGGGATATCGACAAGGCTTATGAAGCGGGAGCGACGATAGCTGCTTACATGACGGAACTGGGGCTTAATCTCGATTTTGCTCCGGTCGCCGATGTCCTTACCGACAGCAGCAGCGAGGTGATAGGAGACCGCTCTTTCGGTTCGGATGCGGGTACCGTAGCGAGGCTTTCATGGCAGGTGGCTTCGGGACTTCAGGACAACGGAGTCGTTGCCTGTTTCAAGCACTTTCCCGGTCACGGCAGTGTAGGCGGGGATACGCACACGTCATCGGTCAGCAGCCCGAAGACGAAGGAGGAGCTGTACAAGTCGGATCTTATTCCTTTCCAGAATGCCATAGACAGCGGAGCCCGGATGATCATGATCTCCCATATCTCCTACCCCGAGATAACGGGTGATGATATGCCCGCAAGCCTTTCAGGTGTGATGATCAACGATATTCTGAGAGGTGAGCTGGGATATACGGGCGTGATCATAACGGATTCGTTTTTGATGGATGCGGTCACACAGAAATACCAGGACCCGGGTGAGGCTGCGGTCGCGGCGCTCAATGCGGGGGCGGATATGATACTTATGCCGGCAGATTTTCATGAAGCATACAATGCAGTCCTTTCGGCTGCATCATCGGGCAGTCTGGATGAAGCAAAGATCGATGATTCCCTGCGCCGCATACTCAAAGTGAAGCTTGGAAGGTAACGGCCGGATATGGTAAGATTCAAAAGAGACTGAGAATAACAAAAGCCCGCTTTTCAGGAGGTAAATGATGGAAAACATGGAAACAAAACTGGATAAGCTTACGAGAAAACTATACGGACGCCCGATAGAGCAGGTCACGGATGCAGAGATGTACCATGTGCTGCTCCAGTTCACCAAGGATCTTACTCTTGAAAAAAAGGAGATCGACGGCGATAAGAAGGTTTACTACATCTCGGCTGAGTTCCTTATCGGAAAGCTGCTTTCGAATAATCTGATCAATCTCGGAGTATACGATGAGCTGGAGACGATCCTCCGGAAGAACGGCAAATCGATAGCGGCCATAGAGAATGAAGAGCCCGAACCCTCGCTTGGAAACGGCGGACTCGGAAGGCTCGCGGCATGCTTCATGGATTCCATAGCGACCCTCGGACTTCCAGGAGCGGGGATCGGTCTGAATTATCACTTCGGTCTCTTTAAGCAGGTTTTCAGAGACAGGCTTCAGATGGCCGAAAAAAATGACTGGATCGAAAAAGACAGCTGGCTTCGAAAGACCGATACTTCCTTCGAGATAGAATTCGGAGGAGGCAGGAAGGTAAAGTCGGTGCTGTATGACATAGACGTGGTGGGATATGACAACGGCATTGACAAACTGCATCTCTTTGATCTTGAGGGCCTTGACGAGTCGCTCGTAAAGAGCGGGATAGATTTTGACAAGGAAGACATCGAAAAGAACCTGACTCTCTTTCTGTATCCCGACGATTCCGATGAGGCGGGAAATCTGCTCCGTATTTATCAGCAGTACTTCATGGTCTCAAACGGAGCGCAGCTTATCATCAAGGAGCTTAAGGACAAGGGCAGGGACCTTTACGACATGGATAAGTATGTGGCGGTGCAGATCAACGATACGCATCCCACGATGGTGATCCCGGAGCTGATAAGGCTCCTCACATGGGATGAGGGCTTTACCATGGACGATGCGATAGATGTCGTGAGCAGGACCTGCGCATATACAAACCATACGATACTTGCGGAGGCGCTTGAGAAGTGGCCGCTTGATTATCTCAACAGGGTGGTGCCGCAGCTGGTTCCCATCATCAAGGAGCTCTCGGCAAGGATCGCAAAGAAGAACAAGGACCCGAAGGTACAGATAATCGACGATGACAAGCGTGTGCACATGGCGCATATCGATATACATTACGGCTATTCGGTAAACGGTGTCGCTGCCATCCATACGGATATACTTAAGAATACCGAGCTGAATGCGTTCTACAAACTCTATCCCGATAAGTTCAACAATAAAACGAACGGGGTGACTTTCAGACGCTGGCTTCTGTCCTGCAACAGACCCCTGGCGGCATTCCTGGACGAAAAGATCGGCAAAGATTACCGTAAGGATGCGGACAGACTTCAGGATCTGATGAAGTACAAGGATGACGAAGCGGTGCTTAATAAGCTCGCAGAGATAAAGAAGACAAAGAAACTGGAGCTTATCGAATATGTAAAGAAGAATGAGGGCGTGGAGCTGGATCCCGATTCTGTATTCGATATCCAGGTAAAGCGTCTGCACGAGTATAAGAGACAGCAGATGAATGCGCTTTATATCATTCACAAATATCTCGAGATCAAGGCTGGCAGGAAACCCGCAAGACCCATTACCTGCCTGTTCGGGGCAAAGGCGGCTCCGGCGTATGTGATAGCGAAGGATATCATACATCTCCTGCTCGTGCTTCAGGAGATCGTAAACAATGATCCGGAGGTTTCACCTTATCTTAAGGTGCTCATGGTCACCAATTACAACGTAAGCTATGCGGAGAAGCTCATCCCGGCATGTGACATCTCAGAGCAGATCTCACTTGCCTCCAAGGAGGCATCGGGCACCTCCAACATGAAGTTTATGCTCAACGGAGCGATCACTCTCGGTACCGATGACGGAGCGAACGTAGAGATACATGAGCTGGTGGGAGATGACAACATCTATATATTCGGCGTGGATTCCGATACCGTCATAAAGCACTATGAGAAGGCGGACTATGTATCGAAAGATTATTACAAAAAGTCCAAGGTCATAAAGGAGGCAGTCGATTTCATAGTTGGGCCGGAGGCCTTAAAGGTCGGTCATAAGGAGAATCTGGAGAGGCTTTACAAGGAGCTTTTGAACAAGGACTGGTTCATGACGCTTCTCGATCTCGAGGATTATATCGAAAAGAAGGACAGGATCATCGCCGATTACGAGGATCAGGGCAAATGGAGACGCATGATGCTCGTCAATATCGCAAAAGCGGGCTTCTTCTCTTCCGACAGGACCATCGAGCAATATAATAAGGATATCTGGCATTTAAGCCGGACCGGGGCATAAAGAGTCCGGGATCATGGGAATAGCGATCCAGGATACATACGGAGAGAGATTTCGTCATTGCTGGGGGTGTGGTTCTGAAAATGAAAAAGGACTGCATTTAAGATCCTACCCCAGCGAAGACGGAGAGAAATGCATATGCAGGATCACACCGGATGAACAGTATACCGGAGGTGTTCCTGCCAACCTCTTCGGAGGAATGATAGCGATGATATTTGACTGTCACGGAACGGCTTCGGCGGCCTGGTTTAATCACAGGAAAAAGGAACCGAAGCTCACGGAAGACACCGTGATCGGAAGATATATTACTGCAAGACTTGAAATAGACTATAAAAAACCGACACCCATGAATACGGAGTTAACGGTCACATCTACGGCAGAAGAGATCGGAGACCGGAAGATCATCGTGAGCATGGTCATGGAGGCAGACGGAGCCGTAAGGGCCCGGGCCAGAATGGTCGCAGTAGCCGTAAAAGACAATATGTAACGCCCGTATCTAGACCCGGATCGTAAGAACGTTGAGCCCTAAAAGGTTCTGGTAGCTGACATCCTTTGATATACCGTTTATCAGTCGTATCCCGATATTCTTTACCTTGTCATCGTTGTCAAGGATCCCGGCACGTTCTACGGGATCGAACTCCGAGCAGTCATCTCTTATCCTTAAGATCACATCATCATCTTTAGCTATAAGTCTCAGATCGATCGAGTGTTTTTTATTGTCGGCGCTTAAACCGTGCCTTACAACGTTTCCGGCCATCTCCTCCAGAGCCAGTCCCGCAAAGTTCGCTCTGCGGCTGTCGATGCCCTTGGAAAGACAGAATTCAACGGCCTGCCCGGAAACAGTAACTACATCCTGCATATCTTTTACCGCTATATCAAATACGCTGTCCCCGGCTGCGCCGAAACCTTCGGGAAATACGAGAGTATCCTCAAGTTTTTTGGGAAGGTGTTTATTAACGATAATCGAATAGATCAGGATCAGAAGGATGATCAGCACTCCGTTTATCACATTTGCCGAATAAAGCCCGGTCATCTGTAATAGGGGTATAAGGATAAAGGAGAGGACGACAACGTTTACCGCCCCGTCGAGTATGGGGATCAGGACCGCGAGTTTTTTGATCTCCATGGCCTGTGCATACCCGGAATAGGCAAGAGATATCACGGAAAGCGGCATGCAAAGGGGAAGTATCCGAAAGCCCATCAGTGTCATGTTGTAAACCGGGTCCGACATATCCCGGTAGAACATCCGGGTAAGCGGCTCGGCAAAGATGATAATGCAGGCCGAGATGGCGCATTGGATCGCGAAACACTTCGTCAGCATGACTCTCATGATATCGGTAACAGATTTGCGGTCCTGCTCTCCGATACTTATGCCCTCCATGATCCTGAGGGCGGCAGCCATTCCAAACGGGATCGGCCAGACGAGCGCGAGCGCGGAATTGACCGCGGCAAAGGCTGACAGCCCCGTGCTGGTGACGTATTTTATGATAAGGTAATTGACTATGATGCATCTGAACATTTCAAGGAACCGGGAAAGAGCACCGGGATAACCTATCCTGAATATTTCCGCCGCGCCGCCCGAACTGAAGGCTCGCGCCGAGAATTTAAGCTTTGATCTGCCAAGGATATAATATGATGCCATGGTCAGGCAGAATATCCAAAGCCCCATGGATGAACCAAGCCCGAGTCCGAATGGTCCCCAATCGAGGAGCACTACAAAAAGGGTGTTCATGCAGATGTTTCCTATGATGCATGCGATGCTTGCGATCGTTGTCTTGCGGGTCTGGTTTTCAAGCGAGAGAAATGAGAAAAACTGCTGGCCGAGGACCAGTGCGGGGATCCCGATGGATTGTCCCAGTATGTACTTGTTAAGGCTGTCCCGTTCGATGGCATCCGCCACGAACAGAGAGGTAACATCCGACAGCGCTCCTATATCGAGCAGCACTGATGTAAGCACCGAAATGATAACGGAAACCACCAGATCAGTAGTGAAATAGGTCTGTACCGATCGGGAATCATTCTGCCCCATCGCCTTGCCCACCAGTATCTGTGATCCGCTCACAAGGATTATGCTCAGCGCGAAGAGGAAATGGTTAAGCGGTGAATAATACCCCATCGCGCTCATCGCCGTCTTGCCTATGAAGTTGCTGGCAAAGAGACTGTCTACGACGCCGTTTGCGGCGTTTGCCATAAGAAGCAGTATCTGAAACGGAAGTATCCTGAAAAAAAGATCTGACAGAAGCTTATAATCCTTTGATGCAGTTTTCATGTCTGAACGCCTCGCTTTATTCGATTTGATATGCCGTATGGATTGGCAATATCCAAGTATTCCTAGTATACTAAAAATATCGTTCACGGTCTATCGGGTGGACCCTGGGGACGGAGTCAGAGGGCCAAAACGGACCCTGGGGACGGAGTCGATGGACCATCCGGCACACGATCCGGAGGGTCGTCCGGGGGCGGAAAAAGCCGGCAGGATAATAACCGGGAAACAGGGAGAATGCCATGAAAGTATTGAGTTTCGGGTCGCTAAACATCGATCAGGTATATTCGGTAGATCATATCATCATGCCGGGAGAGACCGAGCCGGCAGGTGATGTGACCGAGAATTGCGGAGGCAAAGGACTTAATCAGACCATAGCGCTCGCCAAGGCAGGGGTTTCAGTGTGGCATGCGGGACTGGTAGGCAAGGACGGCGGGATACTGATAGATAAATGCCGGGAAAACGGAGTCCATACCGATCTGATCCGTACGACGGAAGGCAGATCCGGACATACCGTGATCCAGGTGGATAAGAACGGACAAAACTCGATACTGCTGTTTGGAGGGGCAAACCGATGCGTTACCGAAGAGTATATCGATGAAGTACTCGGACATTTTGAACCGGGAGATATGATCGTGCTCCAGAATGAGATCAATCTTCTCGACAGGGTCATGGATAAGGCATTTGAACGCGGAATGCAGATAGTCCTTAATCCTTCTCCATATGATGCGGCACTTGAAAAGTGCGACCTCGGAAAGGTTTCATTCCTGCTCATGAACGAGATAGAGGGAGAGCAGATGACCGGAGAAAAAGATCCCGACAGGATCCTGTCTATGGTAAAGGAGAAGTATCCGAAGGCAAGAACAGTGCTCACACTCGGATCGGAGGGGGCTGTATATCAGGATGAAAACGGCAGGCACAGACAGGAGATATTTAAGGTGAAGGCAATAGATACCACTGCGGCCGGAGATACTTTTACCGGATATTTCATCGCATCATTGATCCGTGGCATGGAACCTTCCGAATGTCTTGAGACAGCATCAAAGGCATCTGCGATAGCGGTGACAAGACCCGGAGCGCTTGATTCCATCCCATACAGGGAGGAAGTGGAGCAGTTCCGGTAAAGCATCCGGAGTCAGCATTACAGCTTAAAGGCAGGAGTAGATAACGCCTTGTCTGTTTACAGACAGGGGTAGAAAAGGATTTGCCTGTTTACAGGCAGGAGGAGAAAAAACTTTGCCTCTAAAGGTAAGGAAGAGTAAAGAAAAGGGCGGCAAGGCGGCGGTAAAATATTTTAATCCGCCGGCCGAGACCCTGCGCTCTCGTGTGGGAGGAGGCACAGTAGTCCTTACGCCCAATATATGGAGAAGAACAGAGGAAGCTGCAGATACAGGCGCAGCGATCAATGAAGGACCCCGGCCGGATGACAACGAGCGAGAGCCCGAAGACGGCGGGGGCATGTCATTATTTCCCGCGATCGAAGAGGGAACAGGCGCGGCAGAACCTGAAGAGACGATCACGGAAGAAACATCCGACGGAACGACGGAAGCTGCGACCGCACAGACCGGGGAGGATCCATGGAGCACGAATAACGATCCTGCGGATATCCTTGTCGATAAACCGGATCAGAGCAGCTTTTTGAGAGACTTTGAGAAACCGTTTCCCGAGCAGTCGCTGATGCGTCCGGTATTTGAAACACATTCCTACATGAACGGATATCTGGACCAGCACAGCTATATGGGATTAAGGTATACAAAGTTTAATACGGATTCGGGACGATTTGAAAGGAAGCGTATCCAGGTCGGGTTCGGCGGCTACAGGCAGCTGGTCGGCAAGGGACAGCTTATGGACGAATCAGATAATACAGCGCAGGCCTCGTCGGAAACCCCGATCTCGGTAAGCAGCTTTGACAATGTGGTCGGGGCGATCGAGAGAACAAGAGCGAATATAAGCAGTGTGGAACGAAGAGGGTTTTTCGGAAGACTTTTTGGAAGAGCGAAGGCCGAGGGGACGGAATTTGGCGGAAGATACAATGTGCTCACGAATAACTGCAATGATTTTGTTGTAGCGATGGCAAAAGCCGCCGGCGTTGATACGGCCGTGAAGCTGCACAGCACGGTCTGGGGCCCCATGAAAGCATATAAAAATCTTGCGGAGGCGGCCGGAAACGAAAGCCCCGGGAGCGGCACACGGATCTATAACGGGACAACGATAAGCGCTGAGAGGAAGAATGATATCCTCGGAAGCTTCCTGCTCGAGGCGACACAGGCTGCCGGCAGGGATGGCCTTGTGCTGACAGGAGATCCCGAGCTGATCACTCTCATCAGGAAAGTGGATTCCGATACCATTCAGATACAGAAAACGATGGACGCGATCCGGGAGAATGAGAACGGAGATCAGATAAACGTCGATCCCGTGATAGAAGAAGCAAGCCGGGATGTCCGCGCGGCACTCAGGCATAATACCGGAAAACCGCATATCAACCTTAATATCCTTCTGATGCAGGTGGAGCTTGCGGCTCATCAGCTGAGAGAGGCGGATCAGTCGGACTGGGGGAATAATATCAGAAATGTCAGCGATGCCGAGCTTGAGAGCATAATGAAGGATACCACCGATGCGGAGCGCAGCACACCGGGCAACAGGATCACGGAAGTGGCCGACAGGGATCTATTTGCCGGATATAATGTGCTGACCGGATCGACCAAGGGAGTAGGGGAACTGATCCTGATGGCGTCAGGCAGGGGAAAGCTGATAAGCTCCTACAGAGACTCCGGAAGATCACCGGAAATGGATAAAGTTCAGAATATAAATGAGATGTATAATGTGATCCGCGGATCCGCAGGGGACCGGGCGATCCCGCTCATTGAGCGTTATGCGGCTGACAGGAATTACCTGTCCACCGATCAGGTATCAAAGATGCTGACGATCAGCATCCTGCTGGGGATGGGGCTTGACGAAGCTGCCGTCGCCATTGGAAGCACATGGGGACTTGACAGCAAAGCGGCCGATTATGAAAAGCAGAGCGAGGATATCAGGGAACAGTTTTTTGCCAACGGGGACAGAGCATTGAGGATGCCACAGCTATCGAATGCTGTACGGCTGTATCAAAGTCTTAAGGACAGGGTTGCAAATATCAGGGGGGAGAGTCCTGAGGTGGAAAAAGGTGAAGGTCAACAGGCAGGATAACATGATCAACAATAACGGCATAAGAGTCTTCGCAAAGCTGGGCGCGTTAAAACTGTCCCGGCTTCTTTGCGGTAAAATTCCGGAGGATCTGGAGAAGCGGTTTGAGCATTGGCTTGAGCGCGGGATCAGTGATGAGGAGATCGCAAAGAAGGAATACTCCAGTCTTATAGAAGGCGAGGGATCCGGGCCTGAGGATAAAGCAAGGTTATTAAATCTCAGCGCGAATTGCGAGTGCGGGATCGCTTTGACACTTATGGAACTTATTATGCTAAGGACGATCGACCCATCGGTCTCAGAGCTTTTGGAGCAGGTGTGTCCCGGAAACGGGGCGGGGGTCACCCTTTTGACAGCTGCAAAAGCATCGGGGTTTACCTCATCGATTGACGAGGCGATCCCGGACATGACACAGGCGGAAAGGTCGGCGCGTTTTCTTTTACATGAATCCGAAAACGGAGAGGAGGAGTTTTACAGAAAGCCCTGGACGGCCGATAAATATCTGCTTAATTATCTTTCGGGAGGAGATCTCGAGGATGAGGAGAAGGATGAATATACGGAAAGATTTGATCCGGAAGGCGTAACGGTCGCGGTCTACGGGATGGAGAAGGAGGCCGACGGTTTATACGGACAGATGAAAAGTCTTTTGGACAGAGAAGTCCTTGAACCGTTTACGGTGCTCGTTGAGGGAGAAAAAGAGAGCGGGCGGTATACGGTGGTCAAAGCTGCAGCGTTAAGGCTTGGATTGCCCCTTCTGGCGGTAGATACCGAATACCTGATAAACTCAAACGATCCACGGAAAGTGATCCGTTATCTGGTGAGATGTTCGGTCCTTGAGGGGCGGGCGCTCTGTCTCCGTAATATCGGCAAAACAGACGATACGGTATTTCTTGTGGGAAGGCTCAGCCATTTTTTAAGGCGTCACAGTCTGCTCCCGCTGTTCCTGCTTTCGGATCATTCGGTAAAGCTTAAGCCTTTATTAAAAGAGAGCTTTATCGGGGTCAGGATCCCCGACAGCCGGGCGGTGAATCTGGCCCTGTGGAAGGGATTTCTGCCTGAGGGTTACGCGGATCTGGCAGAATCACTTTCCTCCAAAATGAAGCTTACCGCCGGTCAGATGAAACGGGTCATGCGCTCATGCGAAACTGCGCTCAATGCGGGCGAGGAGCTGGATGAGCATAAGATCTGCCGGTTCTGTTATGAGGTTCTGGATGACGGGAGATACGACAACGTGAAATGGGTCGAGCCCGGGTTCGGATTCGATGATCTGAAGATCGATCAAAGGAGCAGGGCCGTGCTCAAGGATATCTGCGATCAGGTAGAGCTTAGACATAAGGTATATGAGGAATGGGGATTAAGAGACATGTATGCCTACGGGAGATGTGTATCGGTCATCTTTGCGGGATCTCCCGGAACGGGAAAGACAATGGCTGTACATGCTTTGGCATCGCGTCTGGGGCTTGAACTCTATAAGGTCGACCTTTCGCAGATCGTCGACAAATATGTGGGTGAGACGGAAAAGAGGCTTGAGGAGGTCTTTGACAAAGCGCAGAAAAGTAATATGATCTTATTCTTTGATGAGGCCGATGCCGTGATGGGGAAGCGAAGCGAGGTCAAGGATGCCCAGGACAAGTATGCCAATACGGAGATATCTTTTATCCTGCAGAGGATAGAAGAGTACGACGGGATCGTGATCCTTGCGACAAACAATCTACATAACATAGATCATGCCTTTATGCGAAGGATAAGATATGTGCTCAACTTTGCGCTTCCCGAAAAGACGACCCGCGAAGCGATCTGGCGCGAGGCATTCGGGGAAGGGGTACCTCTGTCGGATGACATTGACTATGATTACCTGGCTGAAAAATTCGAGCTGTCCGGCGGAGAGATCAAGAATATCGTATTGAACGCGGTTTTTTACGGCGCGGCCGACGGAGGCAGGGTAACGATGAAGCATATAATGAAAGCGGTATACCGCGAACTTACGAAGGCAAGGCGTGTCGCCCTGAGCGGAGATTACACGGAATACGGAGAGTACGGATATCTGTTGACGGATCAGAATTAATGGGGTCAGTTGTCCGGGAGTTTATTTCTTAAATTGTTCCAGCTTTTCCTGGTCGATATTTCCTTCGGCGATCTTTTCTCTGACCCACAGCTGCAGGGCGTCTGCCGTAATGGCAATCTTGTCCAGCTTTTCCTGTATCATCGCAAAGTCGCCGTATTCATCTTCGGTTATCACTCCGTCCGATGTGATCTCGATGAGACGGTCCTTTTCCTTTTCGACCGAGTTTAACGAAGCGAGCATTTCAAGCACGATCTGAGCAAGATCCCGGACGTGGATCTCGGGAACGTATTCTTTTCCGATCGGACAGCCTTTGGAACAGTAATAGTTGCACAGGATGGGTTTTTTATATGCATCTGCCATGGCGAGGATCTCCTCGGGATGCGGAGCCGATTTTTCGCTCTCGATCTTTTCTATGCGGTCGGCCGACACGAAATCCATGAGTTCAGATGCTTCCTCTCTTGTAAGACCGGCTTCTTCACGGCTCGTCTGATAGATGTTCTTATTCTCCTTTGTCGATCTTCTTCCCATTTTTATTTCCCCCCAAAAAAAACATCATTGCGTTAAGGTATATTATAATCTATTAATACCGGAGACGGAAGAAGGATCCCTAAAGAGAACGCACGATTGTCTTTTAAGCGGATTGATCTTATTATGGAGAATATCATTCAAAATGAGTTAAAAACTGAAAGAGGTATTTAGATGGCTGATATAGAAAATATAAAAAAACATGCGGAAAATGCGATCAGGAGTCTGTACCAGATGATGATCGAAATAAACATGGAGCGAGATGAATTTACGGTACTCGATATTAATCCGGAGCTGAACATACTCTCTCCGGGAATAAAAGATCCGGGCATCTTATGGCAGGAGCTTTTTGCCCACATCCATCCTGCGGACAGAGACAGTTTTATCCGTTTTACGGATCCGGATAACCTGGACGATAATCTGGACAGTAAAGTGTATGTTTCGTTTGAATGCAGGATAAGACATGTCGACAGGAGTTATTTCTGGTCCGAGATCGTAATATGCAATTCCGCAAAGGAAGATGAAGCGGGAGGGAATTCGCGGCTCCTGCTGATACATGATATCCATGACAGAAAACTTTCGGAGTTAAAAAAGGATGCGGAGGCGAGGGCCGTGTTCCTTGACCTTCAGCAAAGATATGATGCTCTGTTTATCGAAAACATGACTGACCAGCAGACCGGATGCTACAACAGAAAGGGTATGAAGTATTATTCCGATCTGGTAATCAGAGAGGCAAAGCTTACCGGAAAACATCTCTTTGTCTGTGTGTCCGATCTGAACGGACTGAAGCATCTGAACGATACTTACGGACATGCAGCGGGGGACGAAGCGATCGCGGCGGTGTCCGCAGAGCTTTTGAGATCGGCGCCTTCAGGCACTAAGATCGTCAGGACCGGGGGAGATGAATTTCTCATGATGGCGGCAATAGATAAGGACAGTCCGGAACCGGAAGAGATGGGGGCAAAGATCGACAAAGGACTGAAGGAGTACAATGAGGGACATTCCAATCCGTATGAGATCGGAGCGAGCTACGGCTGGGTATTGATGCCCCCGACAGAGGGGATGCTCAGCCTTGATGACATGGTCGCGCTTGCCGATGAAAAGATGTACAAAATGAAGCTCGGAAGAGACAGGTACAGGAGAAAATAGGATCACGGAGCCGATGCTCTTTCGATCCTTGCTCCGGGGTTAACGTCGGAGATCGCCGACAGCAGTCTTTCAGCGTTCTTTTCCTTTTCCATCATCAATACCAACGGGTTTTCGGTCCCGTAATCCACACGGAGCTTATAGACCGGAATACCCTTTCCGCAGGCACAGTTCGGGGTATAGGTCGAAGGCTGCAGCCTTACTCCGGTCACGGCTTTAAGGGGAAGGTATTCTCCCTGCATATAAAGCGCGTTGGCGGATATTTTGTATTTTTCTATCCCGACGGCGTTCTTTCTGTCCTGTCTCACATCGGTAAGTTCCTGTTCCGGAATGAGTGATCTCCAAGCCATTTTCTGTCCTCCCTGAAAAAAATAAACAAAAAATTATGAAAAATTTCTGAAATTTATTGTGTTCAGTATTTACAATATTTTATCATATGCTTTAAGATATATGAAAAGTTGGACGAAAAACAGTTTGTATGTCATACTGTTTTAGGATCATTTTTTTTTACAGAATCAGTTATTCATATTATTTCACCATTAAAGGAGATCAACAATGGCAGCAAAAAAGACAACCGCAACAAAGACGACGGCAGCAAGGAAGGCAACTGCAGCGAAGAAGACAACTGCAGCAAAGAAGACTACCGACGCAGCGAAGACGGCGGACGCGAAGAAGACAACCGCAGCAAAGAAAACAACCGCAGAAAAGAAAACGACGGCAGCTAAAACGGCCGCAGCGAAGAAGACTACTGAAGCGAAGAAGTCAGTCACCGCAAAGAAGATCACTGCAGCAAAGAAGACGACTCCTGCAAAGAAGACTGCCGCAGCGAAGAAAACGACTGCAGGCAGGACGGCAGCTAAAACGACCGCAGCAAAGAAGACCACGGGCGCAAGAAAGACAGCAGCGACCGGAAAGGCAGTAAAGAGCACCGCGACCGCAGCAAAAAAGAAAAGCACAAAGCTGCCTGCAGCTAAAGTAAGAGCGATAGAGAAGTATAAGCTTCAGATCAAAGATCTTAAGGCCAAAGTAAAAGGCCTTGAAAGGAAGCTCGAAAGGATCAAAAAGATAACCGTATAGGAGGAGAAGTCATCATGCCTTTTATCGATTCAAGAGTAAGCGTAAAAGTCACTAAGGAGCAGGAGCTTGAGCTTAAGAAAAGACTCGGGCAGGCTATCTCTGTGATACCCGGCAAAAGCGAGGCCTGGCTTATGACCGGATTTACGGATGAATATCATATGTATTTCAGGGGAGATGACAGTGAGCCCATGGCGTTCATCGAGGTAAGTATTTTCGGAGCTCCGGACAGGGCGGCTTTTGAAAGGATGACCGGAGAGCTTACGGGTATATTCGGAGATGTCCTGGGGATAGCTCCGGATCATATGTACATCAAATATACTGCAGGAACGGATTGGGGCTGGAACGGATCGAACTTCTAGAAAATGACGGCGCATAACGGATGATGCCGGCTTTGTGTCGGCTGTCCGGAACGGTACTATAGAATGGTATTTAATTCGTTTTCATTTCTGATCTTTTTTCCCGTGGTGGCGATCGTTTATTATCTCATTCCTTACCGGGTGAGATATATCTGGCTACTTGCGGCAAGCTGGTTTTTTTACATGCAGTGGAATGCGATCTACCTGCTTTTGCTTTTGTATTCCACTGCCGTGGCTTATGCGGGAGGGAGACTTCTCGAAAAGTTCAGGGCGTCAGGGAAAAGCAGGATCTGTTTTGGTGTCTGTCTGGCATTGAGCTTTATTCCTTTGATCTATTTCAAATATACCGGATTTATCATTTCTAACATCAACAATGTCTTTATCGGAGCCGGTTCGTTCGCGCCTCTTGACGTGCCGGATATACTTCTTCCCATAGGTATCTCTTTTTTTACATTCCAGGCGGCAGGTTATGTGATAGATGTTTACAGGGGTGACGTGGAAGCAGAGCGGGATCCTTTAAGATTTGCGCTTTTTGTTTCATTTTTTCCACAGCTGGTGGCGGGGCCGATAGAGAGAACAAAAAATCTCCTGCCGCAGCTTGAGTGCAGAGTGGACTTTGATCATGAAAAAGCGCGTGACGGCTTCTGGCTTATGCTTTGGGGATATGCGATGAAGGTTGTGATCGCGGACAGGATAGCCATATTTGTGGACTGTGTCTATGATGACTGTCATGAGTACGGCGGAGTGTTTCTGATCATTGCCTCCGCGCTTTTTGCCCTTCAGATATACTGTGATTTTGCAGGATATTCAACGATAGCGATCGGCGCGGCACAGATCCTCGGCATACGCCTTATGGATAATTTTGATTCTCCTTATCTTTCGGGATCGGTGTCGGAATTCTGGCGCAGATGGCACATCTCACTTACTACATGGTTCAGGGATTATCTGTATATTCCCCTCGGAGGAAACAGAAAAGGGAAGATCCGTAAATACATAAACAAACTGGTCGTATTTACCGTGAGCGGTTTGTGGCACGGAGCCGAATGGTCATTTGCGGCATGGGGAGGGATCAACGGTCTTTTTCTGGTCGCGGAGGAGATCTGCAGTCCGTTGTCAAAAAGGGTGTCCGCCAAATGCGGAGCCTTGATATCGTCGCTGCCCGTAAGGATCCTTAAAGTAATTGCCACATTTATTCTGGTCGATCTCACCTGGATCTTTTTTCGCGCGCAGACCATGGAAGAGGCACTGTATATCATCAGCAATATATTCCATACCGATAACTGGAACGCTCTTACGGACGGTTCGATCTTTGAGTGCGGACTGGATAATAAAAACTTCATCCTGCTTTTTTTGATGATCCTGCTGCTGTTTTTTGTGGATCGCTGCAGGAAAAAGGGGGTGCAGATCCGTAAGAAGGCGGCCGGGTTAAATCTTTGCCTCAGAGCTTTGTATACGGCGACGGCGGTCGTATTCATCCTGCTTTTCGGGATCTGGGGCGGAACGTATAATGCGGAGGCGTTCATTTATTTCCGGTTTTGATCCGGACTTGAACAGAAGGCAGAGGGAATGAAAAGATCACTGTATCCTTTAATCGAATGCTTACTCGTTCTGGCGCTTGTCACAGGCCTGCTTTTTGTTACAAGCCGGCTTGTCGAAAATAAGGCGAGCTATAACAAGTACAATGAGTTTTATAAATACGGGGATGAGTATGAGGTCTTATTCAGCGGCAGTTCGCATATGATGAACATGGCGCTTCCGATGGAGCTTTGGAAAAAATACGGGATCAGATCCTACAACATCGGGAACGGAGCAGAGACCATACCCGTGACTTATCATGTGATAAGAAATGCCCTGGATCATTCGTCGCCGAAAGTCATAGTCATGGATGTGTTTTATGCCTACAGCGATCAGACGGTATCAGACTCGACAAGTGAAATGGCTCATGCATTTTTTGATGAGGTTCCGTTCTCTTTTCATAAAGCGGAGGCGATATGCGATATCTTTGAGGATGCTCAGGAAAGATGGAACTATCTTTTCGATTTTTCGATATACCATTCAAGATGGAATGAGCTGACAAAAGCGGATCTTTTTCCCGAAGATGCCGGGCTGGGCGGAGCAAGCATCCTGCTGGAGTCATATGCGCCGGCCGGAACGCAGACCGATCCTCCCGAACTTCACGAGATGGCCCGGGTCCCAAGGGAATATCTGATGAAGATAAAAGAGCTCTGCGATGAGAAGGGGATCAGACTTGTCTGTGTCATGAATCCCTACCCTATGTGGCAGGAAAAGCGCACCTGCAATGTTGATTTTGAAAAGGAAATGAACGAAATGGGGATAGAGTTTATAGATCTCAGGGAAAGCGATGCCGTCGATATCTATGCCGACAGCGCCGACAATATGCATCTGAACCTGTGCGGAGAAAGAAAGATAAATGATGTGTACGGGGAATATCTTACCGGGATCGGCTGCGGCGGGGATCATGATCCTTCGGATGAGATCTGGAAAGGCAGATATGAGGCATATATCCGGAAAAAAGCCATGTACCTTTCCGGCTGCGATGAATGTGTGCAGCTGCTCACCGATCTTAACGACCCGGATATGGTCTATGATATCACTGTGGGTGAAGATGCGGCCCTTACCGATACCATGAGACGAATGCTTAAAAATGCAAAAGACTATGAAAACGTATCGATAGCCACGGCTGACGTCCCGGATGGGGATATAAGGATAAGGGTACGCATCAGGGGAGCAGACCGGGATCTGGTAGATAAAAGCTTTGATCTATGAAAGGAGTAGCAACATGGACAATATCGAAGGGGAGCATGTGACCGAAAATATATTACTGGGGCCGGACGGGATCTACAGATGGGTCTACGAGATGTCAATGTATAAAAATCCGACGATCTTTATCACGATATGCAAGGTCCTCGGATTGTCACTCGGTATAGTCTATCTGTTTGTCCTCTTTTTGACCGTTCCTTCGGGAGGTATGGATGATCTTATCGGGCTCACGGGTGGATTTATGCTCATAATGCTTTTTCTGCTGGCGCTGGGAGGGGTGGCTTATCTGATCGTCGCTGCATCCTACGGGGGAAAATATGTGGTCCTTTTTGAGATGAATGATACCGGGATCAAGCATATCCATATCCGTTCACAGTTTAAGAAAGCCCAAAAGATAGGCCTGATCACAGCCTTTATAGGGGGCGCGGCGGGAAACCTGACTGCGGCGGGAGCGGGGCTTTCCGCGTCGGCGCGGGATACCAGCGCCTCAACGTTTGCAAACGTAAAACGTGTTAAAGCATATCGCCGCAGGAATCTGATAAAAGTGGATCAGCTTTTGAATAAAAATCAGGTCTATGCCGGGGAGGCTGATTTTGATTTTGTGTACGGATATATCAGCAGCAGATGCGTTAATGCTAAGATTTCATAAGAGGCTCAGGTCTCTTATCAGTAAATAAGGGAACGGGAAAATGCCATTACTTGTCATTGACAAAGAGTTGGTATAAAATAATCAATATTGCGTTTAGCGTACATAGAGGTTGGTTATGTCAAAAAGCAGCAGGGTCACAATTTATATTCCAAATCATGAACCGGCGGTTTTTGATCTGGACAGTTACGGCAAAGAGACGGTCCGTCTGGGGCGCGGTCCCGTTCATGGCGGACAGGGCGCCGTCAATAACGATATACAGATACCTAACGAGATAGCGTTTGTTTCCAGGGCTCATTGTACTTTTTTCCTGTCGGACGGTCATTGGTTCATCTTTGACGACAACAGTTCAAACGGTCTGAATTTCAACGGCGTAAAGATCTTCTCGCAGATGATGAGCGACGGAGATAAGTACTATATCGGCAAGAGCATCGAGGAAAGACTTGTCATCGCCTATTCATTCGGAGAGGCGGGAGCTTCCGAGCCGATAGATAAATACAAACTCAATCCCTCCGGTAAATATGTCATAGGACGTGATGCTTCATGCAATCTCGTGCTCGATCATCCCTCGGTGTCCAGATGGCACTGCGTGATAACCGGGAGCAACGGGGAGTTTTTTGCCGAGGATAATAATTCCACGAACGGAGTGATCCTGAACGGTATACAGCTTCGAGGCAAGGTAAAGCTGAACCAGATGGACAAGATCACCATCGCGGACACGACGCTGATCTTTACGGAGGGGATGCTTTATGTGCAGAAGCTCAAGAGCGGTGTATCCGTATCCGTAAGGAATGTCTACAAAAAGGTCAAAGCCGGGAAGGGCGAGAAATTCATCACGAACGGCGTGAACCTCAATATAGAGCCGGGAGAGTTTGTCGCGATAGTGGGCGGCTCCGGTGCGGGCAAGACTACGATCCTCAACTGTATATCGGGTATGGCGGAGATCTCTGCGGGAGACATATTTATAAACGGTGAGAGTATCAAGACAAACGAGCGCAGCCTGAGGTCCCTCATGGGATATGTCCCTCAGAATGATATCGTATATGACAACCTGACACTGGAGCGGATGCTCATGTATTCGGCAAAGCTCCGCATGCCGGTGGATACGAACGCCGAAGAGATCCGGGCAAAGATCAACGAGACGCTGGAGCTGGTAGAGCTTTCGGATCACAGGTCCACCATGATAAGCCGGCTTTCGGGAGGCCAGAAGAAAAGAGCGAGCATCGCGGTAGAGCTGCTTGCGTCCCCGAAACTTTTTTTCCTTGATGAGCCGTCATCGGGACTCGATCCAGGAACCGAGAAGCATCTGATGCAGATGCTCAAAAAGCTGTCGGAGACCGGAAAAACAGTGATAATGGTCACGCACACGGTGCAGAACATAAATATCTGCGACAGGCTGATCTGCATGGGTAACGGGGGAGTGCTCTGTTATTCGGGAAGCCCCGAAAAGGCGCTCGACTTTTTCGGCAAGGAAGATATGATCGATATCTATGACGATCTGAATGATAATTCAAAGGCTGTGTCGGAGCGCTTTAATGCGGAGCAGGCCAAGGCAAGGCCTGACGGGGCAACGGACGATATAGAGGAGAAGAACACTCCGAAGGCGAGATACGCTTTTGTTCCCAAGAAGTTCTTCAAGCAGTTTTTTGTAATGACGGGGCGGTATGCGGAGATCATCTTTAACAGCAGATCGAGACTGCTCATGCTCCTTATCATGCCGATCGCGCTGACCTTCCTAGTTTGCATTGCTTTTCAGGCGGACGGAAATCTGTATAACATACTGGGACTTACGGTCGACCGGGACTGCCTGCCGTTCCTTGTCGCGGGCGATACGATGAAGCTGATGTTTGCGTTTTCATGCGCGGCCTTCTGGATAGGGATATTCAACTCCGTGCAGGAGATAAGCAAGGAACGGAACATATTCGAAAGAGAGAAATTTACCGGAGTCAGGGCAGTGCCCTATGTGCTTTCCAAGTTTGTGATAATAGGCGTGATATGTCTGATACAGACTGTCATCATGCAGTTGCTGTTTGATTTCTTTTCCAATACCACGGCGACGGTCGACGGAAACATTGATTCCCTGACGGCGCTTCCGATAAAGATGAACGATGAAGGGATCGTGCTCGGGAGTCTTCCGATGGAGCTTTTCGTGACCACACTGCTCTGCGTGCTGAGCGCCATGTGCCTCGGACTTTTGATATCCTCGGCGGCCTCCAATGATCTGGCGCTTATATTATGCCCGGTTTTCCTTCTGCCGCAGATCCTCTTTTCGGGAGTGGCGAGCACCCTTTCGGGCGTAACGGAAACGATCTCAAAGATCGTCCCGTGCAGATGGGCATGTATCGCGTACTTTACTTCGAGTAAGATAAATGACATGTATGAATCCGTGAAGTTTGAAGTGGGCAGCTGGGATAAGACAGAGTACGAGACAGGGTTCGGAGTGGATGAGGCATATTCGGCCTACAAGACTTATCTGGGAAGCCTTGATCCCGTAAAGAGCGCATGGGTCGTGCTGGCGTTGATGTCGGTAGTATGCGTGGCTGCATCCATGGTCATCCTGACCGTAAGAAAGACCAAAAGATGACCGTAAGACCCGGAAGGACGTTTTTTCCGGCAAGAGACAAAAGCGGGGAATAAGAGATACCGGAGCTTTTTTCATCATATGTGAGAAAAGCTTTGATATATATCATCAAGAAATCAATGACCTGAAAAAGGAGGAAACCATGAAAAGTAAGAATCAGATCATGAAATGCATTGCGACTGTGACTGCAACAGTCCTTGCACTCGGAACACTCACAGCGTGCGGCGGCGGGAACGAGTACAACAGCTATGCGGCTGCCTACAACAAGGTTACGGCCAAGGGCGGGATGGAAGCCAAATTCAATGTCAATCTTGACATGGATGGCGAGAACGTAAAGAGTGAAGGCGATTTCAAGCTGGATACTTCCGGTGACAATAATGTCCTATATTATGAGATGACCACCGGCGATAATAAGATCATTCAGTTCTCGGACGGCGAGTACATCTATACCGATATGGGAGACTCCAAGAGTAAATATAAGCTTGATACCAAGCCTTCAGGCGGCGACAGCGGCAAGGAAGAGACAAAGTCGTCTTCAGGTACATTCAATACTTCCGCTTTCCTGAATGAGTTCTCAAGTTTTCTTGAAGCCGGAAAGATCAAAGAACTCGGACTTCTTTCTCCCATAGAGAAGGCAGCGGTTTCCTCCATTAAGAAGGATGGCGATACCTATACTCTTACATTCTCCGATGCACTCGTGAAGAAGTATCTCAACACGCTTGTGCAGAACGAGACCGGGAAGGATGCCGATGAGACGATCCAGATCGATGAGCTTAATGATTTCACATATACTGCAACAGAGAAGGACGGAATGCTTACGGGTGTATCTTATAAGGGAACCCTTGTTGTAAATGTGCCCGGATCATTGCTTTCAGACGGCGAGGATAAGACATATCCCCTTGACATGGACATCCAGATCGAGTTCGTCAATCCCGGTGAGAGCGTTAGTGTTGAGCTTCCTTCAACAGACGGCTTTGAGGAGATCAAGTAATACCGATGGCATCCAATGACCCGACGGTATTAAACATAGTAGACCGACAATCACTCATCCATGTAGGGAGTCTGGATTCTTTCGATATAACGGAAGGCGGCAAGAGTGCCGCGAGGCTTATCCTTGAATATCTGGATAAGCCTGATCCGGACAAACTGCATGAGGCGATCGATATCTATGAGGATATAATACCGAACGAAAACTTCGGCGGTGAGTATACAGCGCTTGAGTGGCTGTGCAGATATTTCCTCATGGATGACAAAAAGAAGCAGGATATCGAGGGAATCCCGGCAGTCCGCAGCTTTAAGAACATGATGATAAAGAATGATCATGATAACTTAAAGACATATCTGCAGTACAAATACCATATAGTTGAATACGGAGACGGGGACAACACCGAGCTTAAAGCAAGGATGCGTTTTCTGGAGGATTATATACTGTTCAATAATCCGGACAGAGAACGTTGGGAGACTACGCGGGAGAATATAGAACGTCTTGCGTTAAAGAGCGGTATGGAGATCGCCGACGTAGGCTGCGGACCGGGTTATTATTCCTTTAAGTTTTCGGATATAGTGGGTCCTGAGGGAAAGGTCTATGCGATAGAGACCAATCCAAGGCATCTTGAGTATCTGGAGGAATATGTCTCGGAGAATGACATATCCAACGTAGCTGTGACCAGATCAAGTTTTGAGGGCATAGGGCTGTCACCGGATATCAAGGTCGATATAGTCTATATCTGTTCGCTTTATCACAATGTCTATGCCGCATTTACCGATGCGGAGAGGGACAGCTTTGTAGGAAGCATAAGGCATGCTTTAAGGAGCGGGGGCAGACTCATCATCGTCGACAATGATCTTGTGACGGACGGGGAGCTTCCTTATCACGGGCCCTATGTGAACAAGAACATGATAGTGGCCCAGCTCCATTATTACGGCTTTAAGCTTGCCGATTCGTTCCAGTTTACGCCTCAAAGGTACGGACTGATATTTGATATGGTTGATATTCCCGAAAGCGTGGACAGGGATATCGCAGACCGGATAAGACATACAGTGAACGTAAATTCCTCGGGGTCTCTCATCAGATATCGCATAATAGGAACCGCCACCTCCGGCTATACCGTCCGCGGGAAGCGCTGCGGACGCATGATGTATGAAGGCCTTAAGGAGGACAGCGAGCCGAAGCTTAAAGAGGCTTACCGGATGTTTGAGGAGCTTTATCCCAAAGAGAGGGTAGGCGATGATTATACGGCCCTCATGTGGTTCATCACTTATTATCTGGCGGATGAGGATAAGAAAGCCGAGATGACGGAGGATAAGCTCACCCGGTTCTATGCCGGTTTTTTCTGCGACAACGGATACGACAGGCTGAAGACTTATCTTTTATACAAGTTTCATCTGGAGCTTGAGAATGACAACGATCCCAATGAGGACACAAACTATGATTACACCGGCAAGGATTTCCCGATCCCGACCATAAACGAATGGAATGAATTTCTTATATTCAATAATCCGAATCGGTTCATGTGGGAAAAAACGGAGGAGTTTCTTGCGGAAACGGGGATAAAAGAGGGCGAGACAGTCGCGGACATCGGCTGCGGGGGAGGCTTCTTTACATGGAAGTTTGCCCAGGCCGTCGGGGAGCGCGGCATGGTGTATGCCACAGAGATAAATGAAGACGCGCTTCATTATGTGCAGGACTTCAAGGGAGAATACGGGGTGGCTCATATCAGGCCGATCGAGGCTAAGATGAACGACTGCACTTTGCCCGAGGACAGTCTGGATATGATATTTATGTGCTCTATGTATCACGCGGTCTACATCACGGACATAGAGTTTGTAAAGGATGATTTTATAGCAAGTCTTCGAAAGGCGTTGAAGAAGGACGGAAGACTTGTGATAGTCGATAACAATATCACGGACAGAGGGGTGCCTTCGTATTACGGCCCGGGAATATGTCCGGAGCTTGTGATCGCGCAGCTTCAGTACTACGGCTTCAGACTTGTTTCAGAGAAGTATCCGATCCCCCAGAGGTTTGTGCTGGTCTTTAAGAAAGAGGAGGCCTGATGATGTTTGGATCGGAGGGCAGACCCGGCCAGGGAGAGATGAAGAGACGTCTTGCGCCTGCAAGCCGTGCCGTGTTTTTACACGGGGCGGATGCAAGACCGTCCGACGGGGATCCGTTTGCGGTCTTTGAGGAAAAGAGAAGCTCGGCGGTGGCGGGAGTTGCCTTTCCTACCGAAAACAGCCGCTCGGATGCTGCCTGCGGGAGAGCGCTGGATATTGCGGCAGAGAGTTTTCTGGAAAGACCTTCGGACTCGGATCTTGCGGTACATATGATAGGTGAATTCATAGACGACAGCATTGCGGAGCTTCAGGAACCCGGCAGGGAATTCATGTGCAGCCTGGCGATGCTGTATATATTCAAGGGAAAGGCGAGGTTGTATCCGGTGGGATATTCCGCCGTGCTTTTTTTTGAAGAAGGAGATCTTAAGGAGATCGTATACGGTGACGGTGTCCCGGCGGGGAAAGGCTCTCATGAGACAATGGAGCTTACGGAGACGCTGGAGCTTGATGCAGACTGCAGGTTCGTATTCATCGCAGGGCAGAGCGAAGGATCCGTGAGAGAGGCTGCGGCTTATTTTAAGGAGAGTAAGGGCGAAGATGCAGAGGGATGTGAGGAATATATTTCCGGCAGACATCTTGCATATGTGAATCTGTATCTTCCCAAACGGGAAAAAAGAGGATTACTGAGATAAGAGGTTTTTGGAAATGATAACCGAATCACGTAAGAAAGAGATCATACAACATGCGGAAGAGGTATTCGGCAGGGTTGAGGAGCTGCAGCGGCTCGGACTAATCTGTGATGACGGAGATTTTGTCCCGTCTGTCCATTATCCTCCGATAACGGAGTATCCGGACTGCACACCCGAAGAATATCTCAAAGATTATGTGTATCCTGAAGACGGCTTCATGGATATATATGTTCATATACCTTTTTGTATCCAGCATTGTGTATTCTGCCATTATCCCGGAAAGGTGGGAGAGTGCAACGAGGAAAAGGAAAAATACATCGGGTATCTTAAACGGGAAATGGATCTTTATCTCGAGCGCTTCGGACAGAAAAAGCTTAAGCCCAGATCGATACTTCTGGGTGGAGGGACACCGACCTACCTCCCTCCGGCGCTGTTTGATGAGTTTCTTACGATACTCGATGACAGGATCGATTATTCGGCGTGCAAACAATATAATATAGATCATGATCCGAATTCACTTCTGGGAGAGGATGGCCTGAAACGTCTGCAGATGATGAAGGATCACGGGATCACACGGCTTACGATCGGAGTGCAGTCTTTTGATGAAAACGTGCTTCGGCTGATGAACAGGCCGCATGACAGGGAAATGGCCATAGAGGCAATAAAGAGGGCTGTGGACTTCGGGTTTGATGTGAACATCGAGTTTATATTCGGGCATCCGGGGGAGACTATCGATAACTGGATGGAGGTCATCGACCTCGCCACACAGATGCCGGTGGGCGAGATACAGATGTACAGGCTTAAGGTTCAGGCATATGGTGATAAGCAGGGAGCGATAAATAAGAGGCATCGCGGATACGAGGCCGGAGACATTCCCGATTTTAAGTCTACGATGATGATGAAGCAGGCGGCTATAGATATCCTTGCGGACAATGGCTATAACGAAAATCTGAGAAGGGTATATACTAAAGATAAAAGGATCTTTTCCCATTATGCGTATAACCAGTGCTGTAATCTTTACGATCAGGTGGGATTCGGACTTACCGGATTTTCCAGCTATCATGACAGGTTTGACATCAACTCGATGTATTTTGATGAATACTACAGGATGATAGATGAGGGAAGACTTCCGATCACAAGAGGTTATATAAGGAGTGAGGAAGAGCAGATAAGGCAGGCGATAGTCCTGCCGCTGAAAAACCGCTCCGTTATCAAGAATGATTTCCTTAAGCGTACCGGTCATCAGTTTGATGAGGTGTTTCCGGAGAAGACAAAGCTCCTTAAGGAATACGGTCTGATCGAAGACAACGGCAGAGTTGTGAAGCTGACGGAAATGGGAGGGTTCCTTGCGGATGAGGTGTGCGAGGAGTATAACTCCAACAGTCACAAGCCCTTCCCCAGGGAAAGATATGCGGACGGACCGTTAAATCCTTATAAAGACAATCAGATAGTGATATGATTTTCAGAATGTAAGTTCAGAGGGTCAAAATGATAACATTAAACAACAATAAGCTTTGCGAAAACTGTTTTTCCGAGACAACATCCGATCCGTGTCCGTATTGCGGCTTTACAAAGTCTGCCTACAGACAGGATCCCATCACGCTCGCGGTCGGCAGCGTACTGAATCAGCGTTACATGATAGGCGGAGTGATCGGAAAAGGAGGATTCGGGATCACATATCTGGCCTACGATCTCAAGCTTGATGCGAGGCTTGCGGTAAAAGAGTATTATCCGATGGGACTAGCCGTCAGGAATCCGGGGAGCACTTTTGTAACCGTTTCAAACGACGAGTCCGAAGAATCTTTTAAGACCGGCGCACAGAAATTCTACAGTGAAGCCAAGATGGTCGCCAAGTTTAACGGGAATCCCAATATCGTAAGCGTTCATGATTTCTTTTTTGAAAACGATACGGTCTATTTTACCATGGGGTATCTGCAGGGGCAGACCCTCAAGTCTTATCTTAAGAAGAAGAAACTGAACGAGGGTCAGGCCGTTACCGTATTAAATGCCATAAGCAATGCACTGATGGCATCGCACAGCATGAATATCCTTCACCGGGATATCTCGCCCGACAATATCATGCTATGTGATGACGGGACGATAAGACTTCTTGATTTCGGAGCGGCCCGTCAGGTCATGGCAGAACAGTCACAGAGTCTGTCCGTGATATTGAAGCAGGGATTTGCGCCTTTGGAGCAGTATCAGAAAAAGGGGAAGCAGGGCCCCTGGACCGATATCTATGCGCTCGGAGCGACGATTTATACAGCGCTCACGGGTGAAATGCTCAACGACCCGATGACGAGGCTCGAAGATGACTCGGAATTTGAAGCCAATAAGCACGGGATCTCGGAGAAGCTCTGGGAGATCATCAGAAAATGTACGCAGCTGAAGATCCAGGACAGATATCAGGATATCCAGGAATTAAAGGCGGCGTTAAAGGAAGTCGGAGTAGCGGCGGAGCCTTTTACGGACATAAAGGCCGAGATAAACGATATCTTAAGGAACAGAGCGTCAAAGCAGTCCGGATTCACCGGAACGACGGGTGTCCAGTCGATCAACTATGCGCCGGCCCCGGACCCGAATGCGACCATGATGCTCGGAGGAAACAACGGTCAGAACCGTTCGACCGGAACGGATGAAAACGCAACGGTCTTTTTGGGTGAGATGACTCCGGGCGCGTCAAATGAGACCGTGGCCATGTCTCCCGAAGAGGCGGCGGCATACACCGCCGGAAAGAAAGCAGAAGCCGGACAGGGAGGCCATACGGGGCAGCCTGCACAGGGAGGCTATACGGGACAGCCTGCACAGGGAGGCTATACGGGGCAGCCTGCACAGGGAGGCTATACGGGGCAGCCTGCACAGGGAGGCTTTACAGGACAGCCCGGGCAGGGAGGCTATCCTGCAGGGGGAGCCGTTCCGGGCGGTCAGCCGGTCAAAAAAGGCATTCCGATACCGGCGGTGATCGCTGCATGTGTCCTTGCGCTCGGGATAATGATCTTTATAGTTGTCATGATCGTGAGGGCGATCCTGGGAGCCGGCGGAGAGGATGATATAGATCATAACGATCCTACGGAGGAGAGCAGCATCGAGGAAAGCAGTACGGAAGAGGATGCGACCGGGGATACCGATACCTCCCAGACGAGTACGGAAATACCGGAAGGTGCTGCCGCCTCACTGGAAAATCTGGGAGTGGATGATATAAGTTATTATTATGATGAAACCCTTCTCTACGGGATCTGCTATCCTTCGGAGTACAGTTTTACGGATGCCGGAGATGAGACCATAGAGCTGACAAGCGATGACGGAAATCTTCACATTGCGGTGCGTTATATGCCTACATACCTTGACGGGACCGTGCTCTACAATGCATCCGATTTTGCCGATATGGTAAATGTGAGACAGGAAAATCTCCTTCCCGTTCAGGGAGGCGGAAGTGATGTCACGATCCAGAATGCGGATAAGAAAGAACTGGCCGGGAAAGAATCCGTGATCCACTATGAGTATCAGTTTACCGGTAATGACGGCACGGTATGGGGAAGCAATGCTTATCTGTTTGACAGTCTCGGTCAGTTCGGCTGCTATGTGGTATATACATTGGCCAATACAGGGGCGGAAGATTATGACGGGCTTCAGGATCACGCGCTCGCCTGTGCGGATTCCTTCAGGGTTACCGGCAGTTATGATCCATGGGAGCTTGACATCTATGATGTGGACGAGCTGGGGATCAAGACTTCCGTAACGGACGGGGAAGGAGTTTCCGTTTACGATAATGACCAGGTGAATGTGGGTTATCTGACAAGCAGCGGGGATGATAAGTGGGCTTACATCTTCCCGGCGGATAATTACGGAAGTGATGCCGGTGAGATAGTCAATTATATCCGTGATAACAGCCTGGCATACGAGCATGAGTTCACTACGAACCTTATCCCGCTCGATTTCGGACATTACAGCGGATATTGGATCGATTCCAGAATGACGGGCGGTGGCGAGACGGTCGACGGCAGGATCTATATCTTCAAGACCAATTTCGGATCCGATGCGAAGTATCAGTCCTTCATTCTGATGGGCCGTCTGGACGATGCGGAAAAACTGGATGAGATCGTCGGAGGGTTCAGATTCGAAGGAGCCACCGCGAATAACAATATGGATGTCGATACAGGCGCGACCATAGAGGTGTCTCAGGGATCCTCCGGAAGTAATAACGAATCGGAGTATTTCATGGAGCAGTCATCTTCTCAGAGGTTGTCTGACGGTGATGTAAATGATTTCCTCAACAGGTTTCTTGAGAGTAACAATGCGGGTGATGCATCCGAAGCCGAGAGGAAGAGGATCTGCGCGAGGGGATTATGCTACGCAAGAAACGAGATATATGCCCGCCACGGTTATATATTCAATTCCAGTGAGCTGAAAGATCTTTTTGGAAGCAAGAGCTGGTATGAAGGAACGATCCCTGCGAACGGATTTAACATCAGTATGTTCAACGATGATGAGAGATATAATGTAGAATTCCTTAAGAAGAAGATGGAAGAATACGGCGGGTATCAGCCTGCCAAGTGATAAGGGATAAGAAGGTATCGGCCGGTCAACGGGGCATGAGAGGGTATTAGCTATGGATGTCGTGTATTATACCAATAAGGGCGGCAGGGAGATAAACGAGGATTCCCTGTTCATGACAGAGGGAGCGTATGTTGTATGCGACGGACTCGGAGGACATGTGAGCGGAGAGGTGGCATCGAACTGCGCGGTAAAAGTCCTGTCGGAGCTTTGCGAAAGCAGGCCGCCGTACAGTCCGGATCTGATCAATACCTTCTATCTCAGGGCGAATCAGGCAGTAGTGGCGCTCAAAGAACAGGCGCTTACTACGATAGTCGGCGGGTTTGTGCGTGACGGGGTCTTTTATTATCAGAGTGTCGGGGACAGCAGACTGTACTATTTCAGGGACGGAAAGAAATATGCCCAGACGAAGGATGATTCGGTCTGCCAGGCCGCGGTCGATCTCGGCACCATGGATTATGAGGACATACGTACCAGTGAAGACAGATCTCGTCTTCTCAAGGTACTCGGAAACGATCCCGAACTGAAGATAACGCGAAAGTACGAGCCTATCCCCATGAGAAAGGGAGATGCTTTTATCGTATGCTCGGACGGCTTCTGGGAACACGTGCTGGATCAGGAGATGTCGGAGACACTGACCCAGGCCCGGGATGCGGAAGAGTGGCTTAACCTGATGCTCAGGATCCAATACGG
>JAILQK010000180.1 GCA_024699045.1 Lachnospiraceae bacterium
TCATCTACCGTGGAAGCCCGCCGCAGAGCTTTTTTATACTCCTCACTCAGAAGCTTTAACTCTTTCGTTCCTTTTTTCAGCTCCCCTGCCCGGGATTTCAGAAGCCTTGCTTTTGAGTCAAGCTCCGCCTTACGTGACAAAAGTCTGGCTCTTAACGAACCGATCCGCCTCAAAGAATCCCCATGCACCTCATAGGCTTTTTCTGTTTTCTCGACACGCTCCTTTTGCCTGTCCTGCATCCGTTTATAATCACTGAACGCTTCGGTCTTAAGGTCTTTTGTCCTTTTGGGAACCCATTCCTTCATCTTCCACATCAGATTCCCCGGCTCTTTGTCCTGATAATAATCACTCCCGTCAGGATTAGCCCCGTAAGAACGCTGATATTCCTCCGCGATGTAGATAAGGTCATTCAGAGTCTCGTTATCCACGATGTTCTTCTTTATTTTATCTCTCTCACTTTCCGTGAATTCATCGCTTTCGAAAAACTGAGCATTATTCTTATACAAAAGTTTAAGACCTTTGGCTCTTTTTAGCATATTAATATTATCCCAATATTCTTGCTTGGTGGTATCAAAGAATTTATCCTTGTCAAGCATCTCCTTGGTGATCGAGAATTCAGCCATTTCCTTCCCGAATTTTTTCAGCACGCGTTCCTTCCGTGCTTTGTCGCCCGAGAGATAATCCTCGGTATCGTACTGATTCTGCCAATAGTCTGCTATATGGTTTTTCTTGACGCTTCCGTTGGCATCTCTCTCTACCGGGCGAAGCAGCAGACTGAAGGCTTCTTCCTCATTCGTTATCCCCTCTCCTTTATCATAAGCACTCTTAAAGCGTTTCTTATTATCATGACTGACTCTGGAGACGCGCTCCTTATGATCGTCCTTCAACCGCACCTTAAGTCGTGCTCCGTTTTCCCCCCAGGGGTCGTTGTATTTCTTTGCGGATTCCATCTCATCTTCGATCTTATGCTTGTTTGATATATCGATCTCGTTTAAGGTCTGTTTATAGTACATCTGATATGTTTCATCAAATTTGTCAAGGGGTACCTCTGACCCTTTCTTGAAATTCAGCACACTAACGTAGTCCATTATGAAATCAGGAACTTCAAAAGTTGACCTCTTCTCTTCAAGATAAATATCGAAACCCAGAGCGTCCTTGGAATAATTACTGTATACCTTTTCTATCTCAGGATTTTTTTGAGAACCGTACGCCATCAGCTGTGTGTATATTCCTTTTATATTATTCCTGACGTTCCTGTCATTTAAAAGGACATAGAGTGGATCCTTTGAACTCTTTTCGTGGAGCTCATATTCAGCCTTTGCGGTCTGACCGAGGTAACCCATCGAAATAAGCTTCGCCTGCTCCTCTTTCGTTATCTCTATATTGTGATTTCTCAACCGTTCCAAAAAGTCTTGCACATCCGACAGGATCGATGCCGAAATCTTGTCCTTCCAATATTTATCAGTATTTGGATCGTACTTTTTGGGATCGTCCATGTTCTTCAGATCCTCTGTCTCCAAAGAAAGAAGCTTTTTCAGCATGGGTTGTAATCCCTTCTCCTGCAGTTGCTTTCTGAATACTTCAGGGGTCTCTGCGGTACACTTATAACAGCAGGCAGTATACAACAGCTCATAGTCCTCCGGTTTACCGTTGGGATCTGATAAAATGAGACCTGTCCTGTCGGTAACCTTTACCAGATGATATTTTTCTGCATTTGCTTGCGCTCTCTTCTCCAGTTCTTTCAGCAGCTCTTCTCCCTTTTTGGTCTTTGCCGTGTATTCTTCACTTTTTTTTGCCGCAACGGTCCTGTACTCGACAAGCTTGTCGAGAAAAGTATCCTTGGGCATCTTAATGTATTGGAATCCGTCCCGGAGCTCGGCCTCCAGCAGATCCGCTTCTTCCTTGGCCTTATTCTTCTTTGCGGGATCTTTCTCGGCACGAAGCTTTGCAATTCGCTCCATGATCGTAAGGCGGTCATTTAATTCTACAGATTCCGCCAGAATATCTCCACAAGCCTTAAACTTTATGATATCGAGCATACCCTCGCGATTTTCCTTCTGCAGGAAAATGGCTGTCTGAGCAGATACCCTCGGAATATCTCCGAGTGCCAGATCGATAAATTCACGGTAGTGACCGGCATGTTTTACGGTAAGTGTGATCCTGCGGTTTATGCGGGTGATCTGTCTTGCGATATCCTCACGCTTTGCTTCACCCTTCTCTCTGTCAAGTTGTCTGACGAGCTCGGCCTGCTTTTCCGTAAGCTCTTTCCTTACACCCAGAGTGCGTCTGATTTCCGATATCGCGATCTGTAATTCCCCGCCGCACGCCTCCCGGGCTCTCTTGTTCCCGTTTATTCTTTCCTCAAGATGTGAAACAGTATCCTCGGCATCCGCCTGTCCATCATATGCGTACTGCCTTCCAAGATTGATCTCCCTGTCCCGGATATGAGTTTCACAGAATTCTTTCCTGATCCTCTCATAGTTCTCCTTTGATTCCTTTCTCTCATTATTGCGCTTCTTCCGGTCATCACTCTCTTTCCTGAGCTGAACCTTCTCGTCCTGCCCGATATCCACATACACCCCGTGCATATACATATGATGATTGAGCAGATACTTGAGGTCATCCTCCATGCTCACATTGATATCGATCTTCGACTTTACCTCCTCGGGAAGATTATCAAAGAAAGCCGGATATGTATCCTTCAGCTCATCATACATTGCCAGACGCCTGCGATATTCATACATTTCCGCTATATGCTCCGAAAGATAATCATCGGTGAGCATATGCGTTCCGATATTCACGGATGTGATCGACTCAACGTATTGCATAAGCTGCGGATCATTGACCTCATCCTTCCCTTCGATACCCGGACCATCCATGTTTTTCCAATTCTTAAAGTATTCCTTCATTGCGGCATATTCCCTCGAAGTACAAAGATCCGCATTATGGAAAACCTTCTTTGCCTTGGCAAGATCGTCCTCTTCAAGGTTCCGCCCCTTATTATCCTTCTTGGCTACCGGAAGCTTCTGTCTGAATACCTGATCGGGTTTCTTCCAGCTATAAGAAGCAAAACCTGTGCTGTCCAGAAAGTCATCATCCTTGATCTTCTTGACCAGCTCCGTATTCTGGGAATTCTGAAGGATCTGCTCATAGTATTCCTGATCGGTAAGCCGGATAGTGACTGAATCTTTTGCCTTTTTCTCCTTTACATCCGGCACCGGCACATCAACAGGCCCGACCGACAGCCCGGTCATCGTCTTGGCTAAGACCTGATCCTGGTCACCAAACAACGAGGTTTTCTTTTCTTTCATGCTGTTACTGCGAACAAGTTGTTTCTTTGGCATTCTCTTTCCCTCCCGGAATATATGCTAAGCACTGTACGTGCCCCGGTTAATCCTTTCTGATATATCTGAATGAGCACTGTTCGACCTTGCCGCACACATGCTCCATAAGCTTAAACGACCTGGGATTCAATGCAAGCATCGCCACCCTGTATTCGGGGGGGAAGCTTTTCTTCATCATTACTATCGACTTTGAAAGCATCACCATCATCTCCCTCGGATCGTTCAATTCCGACCAGACCGCAGGGATACGTATCAGATCGTCTCCCAGGTTTTCTACAGCCACATATGCACGGATCCAGTCGTTTTTGACCGAGCAGAAGCTCATCTCCCTGTCGATCCTGTCTGACACAAGTCCGCCCTCCGGCATCGGAAATCCCTCCCGCAGTGCCCTGTCCTCCATTGCAAGCAGGATCTTTTCCGGAACATCGAAAAAAGCAACTACATCCTTGTACAGTTCTGCCGATCCGTTGACATTTATATTGAGGTGGCTCAATGGCGAAAGACAGTAATTAGGAAAATGCACCGGATCCTCAATAAAATCCATAGCCTCCAGAAAAGGAGCCAGCGTCTTGTTGTCATCGCTCTGAAGTGTGTATTCCACCTTTATTCCAAGATCCATTTCAGTCGTATATTTTTCCAGACTGTCAATAAGCGCCCTTCCCGCTCCGCGTCTTCTGTGATCGGGATGCACATAGATCGAATGAACCTCGAACACACCGTTCATTGCTGCGCCTGCAAGCGCCCCTATCGCCGTTTCATCTTCAACAACCGCAAACGCTGCGACCGGGAGTCCCTTTTTAAGGGCCTTTGCCGATTCCGGCAACAGGAAAGCTGATGCCTCCTCAGCCTGTTCCTGCTTGATAGCATGTACGGATATCATGATTCTTTGTCCTCCTTACGCTCCTGTCTGCATGCGCCCTGATATTAATGTGACCAAGCGGCGTCAAAAACCGGTTTTATGGGGGTTCAATGTATCCTTACACGCATGACAGGAAATGCCTATAAAGAAACTCCACTCTATTATACGATTAAATATACCCAAATAACAAAAAAAAAGTGAACGGATATTATCCGCTCACTTTCCTGAAACCAATTTACAATGTCTGCTCTGGCGACATTTGATCCTATTAAAGGGGAAGATCACGTCGCATTGTCCTCGGGACTGCCTATATGGCTGAACAGGTACTCCAGTACCTCCTTTGTAAACTTCTTTGCGCTTA
>JAILQK010000007.1 GCA_024699045.1 Lachnospiraceae bacterium
AACGCCTGGGACAGAGCCTGTGGAAAGGCATGAAGCAGAGCCATCGAAGGCGGCAGAGCCGCCGGAAGAAGCTGAGACAGAGCCTTCGGAAACTGCTGCAGGAGAGAATCCGGAAAAAGAGGCGTCAGAAGAAACAGGGGCATCAGAAAAAGCAGAAACCGGGCCTTCTGAAGAGACTGGTACAGAGGCACCGGCAGAAACCGGGCCTTATGAAGAGGCTGGTACAGAGGCGTCGGCAGAAACCGGGCCTGATGAAGAGACTGGTACAAAGACACCGGAAGAAATAGGGCGGGGGTCTTTCGATGGGGCTGACGCGGAGCCTGAACCTGAACCTGAGTTCGCAGAGGAGACTTTGAAAGAGTCTGCAACGGAGTCGTCGAAAGGGTCTACAGAGGCGTCTGCAGCGGAGTCGTCGAAAGAGTCTACAGAGGAGGCGCCAGAAGAGTCTTCGAAAGAGTCTGACGGAGAGGATGACATCCTGTCCGGGTTCAGGATATGGAAGATTCCTTCAAGATCGGCCATAAAACCGCTAACTTCCCCTATAACTACAGAAGGGGACGAGCCGGGAGCTGTGGAAGAGCCGGTGGCAGAGCCTGAGACTAAGCTAGAGCCTGTTGAGGAGTCTGTGCCAGAGCCTGAGCATGACAAAGAGCAGGTGGCGGAGTATGAACCTGAGACTGAACATGTCGAAGAGTCTGTGACAGAGCCCGAGCCTGAGCATGTCGAAGAGCCTGCGGCAGAGTATGAACCGGAGTCGGAATCTGTCGAAGAGCCGGCAGTAGAGCTGGGACCAGAACCTGTTGAGGAGTTAGTGACAGAGCCGGAATCTGAGCCTGAAGATACAGGAGATCCGGTGGTTGAGCCTGAACCGGAACCTGAAGTTACGGAAGAGCCGGTGGCAGAGCCTGAACCGGAGCCCGTGGATGAGGCGGCAGAGCCTGAACCGGAGCTTGTCGAAGAGCCTGAGTCAGCTCCTGTGAATGAGCAGAGTCCGGAATATGCTGCAATATCGCGGCCGGATCTGGGACTTAAACCATTACCTGTACCGGCACCGATACCGGGTCCGGTAATACAGACCGGGTTTGAAGATGATACGGATGCCGGACCTGAACCTGAATGGAGACCACGAAGGGAACGGACAAGGGAAACCGCTAAAACGGCAAAACGTTCAAAGAAACCGGTGCGCGAGGCCAGGGTGCCCAAAACGGAACAGCCGAAGCAGTCCGCTTCTACAGTCCGGGGAGGGAGAAGCTTTAATATCCTGTTTGTGACCGAAGGGGTAAGACGTGTCCGGACGATACGTACATCCACGGATGTGGTATTGGCACTTACGATCCTTGGAGGCGCGTTGATAGCGGCGATAATAGCCTTTATCATACACAGCGCGGTCGTAAGCGATGAGTATGAAGACCGGATATCATCGCTTCAGGATGATATAGCAACGTTGTCCGAGGATAAGATCCTGCTCCAGGCAGATATAGAAAATCTGGATCAGGCGCTTAAAGAGGCAAACGGAAAGCTATCGGAAAAAGACAACCAGACGCAGGCACAGACCGAGGAGCAGGCGCTGATGTATATTCCTTCAGCTCTCCCGCTTGACTCGCAGGCTTTGCCGAGTGAATATGACAAAACAAACAAATGGATCACGATCGATGCTGCGCCGGGAGTACATGTGGTTGCGACCGGAGCGGGTAAGGTGGCTTATTCCGGTGAAAGCGTGGAGGCCGGAGGCTATCTTGTGAGTGTGGAACACGGCAACGGTTATATTTCAAATTATTATTGTCAATGTAAGCCGGTCATATCCGAAGGAGCCGAGGTCAGCAGGGGCACCACCCTTTTTGTGATCGGGGACGAGGCGGATAAGCTGATATACCGGATACAGTATGAGGACGATTTTATTGATCCGTATACCGTGCTTAACATAGCCGGATAGGTGTGGTCAGAAAAATACAAAAAGATGAACATCGGATTATTGCCGTATAACTAAAGAATAATGATAAGGAGAAACGGATGATACTCGACAACAGGGACAACGCATGGCTTTCTTATTCAAAAAACGACAGGAAAGAGCTGGAGGATCTTTCCGATTCTTATATTGATTTTTTGTCAAAGTGCAAGACGGAGCGGGAATGTGTCAAGGAAATAGTCACAATGGTCAAAAAATCCGGCTATAAATCTCTTGATGACATTATTGCCGGCGGCAAGCGCTTAAAACACGGCGACAAGGTATATGCGGTCGGAATGGGAAAGACCGTGGCGCTTTTTAATCTGGGCAATGAACCTTTTGAAAACGGGATGAATATCCTTGGGGCGCATATCGACAGTCCCAGACTTGATCTGAAGCAGAAGCCTTTGTATGAAAGCGGAGGGATGGCATATCTTAACACGCATTATTACGGCGGGATCAAGAAATATCAGTATGTCACCATCCCGCTTGCGCTTCACGGGGTTGTCGCGAAGACCGACGGCACCATGGTCGAAGTTTCGATAGGTGAAGAAAACGACGAGCCGGTATTTACGATCACGGATATTCTTATTCATCTGGCGGGAGAGCAGATGGAGAAGAAGGCGACAAGGGCTGTAGAGGGAGAAAACCTTGACCTTCTCATCGGTTCTATCCCGTTAAAGTCCAAGGAAAAGGATCCGGTTAAGCAGAACATATTAAAAATCCTTAAGGAAAAGTATTCGATCGAAGAAGACGATTTCATGTCGGCAGAGATCGAGGCGGTTCCTGCCGGAAGAGCGAGAACTCTGGGGTTGGATGAGTCGATGATCCTGTCATACGGGCAGGATGACCGGGTTTGTTCCTATACATCTTTAGTTGCTTTCCTTTCCACACCGGAAGTTGAACGTACCGGGGTATGCCTGCTTGTCGACAAGGAGGAGATCGGCTCAGTGGGTGCTACGGGAATGAGATCCAGATTCTTTGAGAATGCACTTGCCGAGGTCATGAATGCGGCCGGGGTATACAGCGATATCGCAATGCGCAGGGCATTGCAGAATTCAAAAATGCTGTCATCGGATGTGTCCGCATCTTTTGATCCGCTTTATGCCACGGTGTTTGACAAACAGAATTCTGCTTATTTCGGACACGGGGTCGTGTTTAACAAATATACGGGATCCAGGGGAAAGAGCAATTCCAATGACGCAAATGCGGAGTTCATGGCAGAGATAAGAGGGATCCTGGATGCAAGGAATGTAAGATATCAGACCTGTGAGCTCGGCAAGGTGGATGCGGGCGGCGGAGGAACGATCGCATATATTATGGCGCTGTACGGTATGGATGTGATAGACTGTGGTGTAGCAGTACTTTCAATGCATGCGCCTTACGAGGTAACCAGTAAGTCGGACATATATGAGGCAACAAAGGCATACAGGGCATTTTTATTGGCTTAAAGAGAAACACTAAAGAAAATGAGTATCAGACGCACGGTAGCGCTGCTGGTCCCTGAACTCTACAATGAGTATTTCGACGGAGTGGTAAGGGGCGCCAAAATGGCGGCAACGGAAAAAAGGATAAATCTCCTGATAGTGGTAGGGGGAGAGTATGGCGTTAATCAGGAAGATAACGCACTATACAGCCTTGCCTCCCAGAGGAGCATAGATGTGGTCATGGCTCCGACAGGCGCTATTATGAGAAATTCCGAGGATACCGGAAGATTTCTGCAGAGTCTTGAAGGAAAGCCTGTGCTTCTGATCTCTGATAAATGGGGGGATTTTCCCTGTGTCTATTATGATAATACGACCGGCATCAAAGAGGCCATGGAGTATCTCATAAAGGAGAAAGGCTGCTCACGGATCCTTATGTTTGCGGGACCGGAGTATTCCGGTGACGGAGAAGAAAGACTTGAAGAATACAGAAGGTGCATGAATGAGGCCAGGCTTCCTGTAGAGGACAGGATGATAGTCAGGGGAAACCATACCGAAGATTGTCTTGAGGCAGCCAGGAAGCTGATCGAAGATAATCCCGGGGCGCAGGCCATCGTTTGCAGCAATGACAGACAGGCGCAGACGTTGTACAGGGCGCTCAGGGAAAAGGATATAAGTATCGGCAAGGATATATATGTTACCGGATTTGATGATCTGAGCGAAAGCGCTTATATGACCCCGCCGCTTGCGTCCGTAAACGGATCGCATATCGCGCTGGGATACGAGGCATGTACGATCGCAGGCAGAATGGGTGACGGTGAGGAGGCTAAGGATAAGATCCTGAAGTGTCACTTCGTGAACCGGGAGTCGGCAGGGTTCGATCCTTACAGTCAGCTGGTAAGCTTTGAGCGCAGAAAAAACGTAAGGACGGGGACAGTCTTTGATATCCCTTCACTTACATCCACGATCGTGGATTTCATATTTACCGGGGATGCCAATGATTATCAGGCAGGATGTCAGAGAAAGCTGCTCGAGGACTTTTTCAGAAGGATGCTGGATACCCATCTTGGCGAAGTGGTCAGGCGCAGATCCATGGATGTCAGAGATTATTCCGTGGCAAATATCTTCGGCCCCGACAGTACGATGAACATCGACTGCGACAGGCTGTTCAGAGTTCTTGACAGCATATATCGTGTTTATTGTGCCAAGGAAATGTCGGAAACTTCCAGAATGGAGCTTTCAAATCTGGTGGCGCAGGTAAAGAGTGAAGTCGCTGAGAGTCTGGAGCGCAGAACCGGAGATATGAGAAAGATCGTTGATTCAAGGCACGGTTCCATAAGCCGCTTTTCAAGGAAGATGATCGAGATAGATCCGGATTCGGATGACAGATACGGCAAGCTAATGGAGGCACTGCCTCTGATCGGCGTGATCAATGCCAGTATCTTTTTGTATAAGGAACCGATACATCTGGAAAAAGGCGAGACATTTGAGATCCCTGACAAGATCTATCTCAAGGCATATCGAGATCATACAGGGGTTCATATCGTAGATGAGAAGCATCAGGAGACGTCAACCGAGGATATCATGGATTACAGATATCTTGAGGGTGGGATGAGCCACAGCTTTTTTGCCATGTCGCTGCATTATGGAGGATATCACAGGGGGATAATGCTGATCGATCTCGACGATGAGTATAACGCAAGCTATCCGATGATCAATAATGAGATCAATCTCGTTGTATCCCATTTCAGGTTTTAAAATGACAGATTACGAAGAGGAATTAAACGATAAGCAACTGGAGGCGGTGAAGACAACGGAGGGACCTGTGCTTATACTCGCAGGCGCGGGCTCCGGAAAGACCAGGGCTCTCACCTACAGGACCGCCTATCTGATAGAGGAGCTGGGAGTTAAGCCATGGAGCATCCTGGCTCTTACTTTTACCAACAAAGCAGCCAGAGAGATGAGAGAGAGGGTTGCCATGATGTGTCCGGAAGAATCAAGGGATATCATGGTATCTACCTTTCATTCGCTATGCCTGCGTATATTATTTGTCGAGGCGGAAAGGCTTGGATACGGTAAGAATTTTGAGGTGGCAGATCAGACCGACCAGAGGGCTATCGTAAAGGAGATCTGCAAGAGACTTCAGGTCGACACTAAACAATATAAGGAAAAATCTCTGCTGAACGCGATATCCGGAGCCAAGGATGAACTCATGAGCCCCGAGGATTTCGCCAGAGAGCATGAGGGCGATTTTTACATGAAGCCTTATGTCGAAGTATATAAGGAATATCAGAAAACACTTAAGGCCAATGATCAGATGGATTTCGATGATCTGATCCTCAATGTTATAGAGATCTTTCAGACATACCCTGAGGTACTGGAGCATTATCAGGACAGGTATCGTTACATCATGGTGGATGAGTATCAGGATACCAACAGGGCGCAGTTCATTCTGGTGTCGCTTTTGGCAAAGAAGTACAGAAATCTGTGCGTGGTGGGAGACGATGACCAGTCGATCTATGCTTTCAGAGGCGCCGACATCAGAAACATCCTTGATTTCGAAAAGATCTATAAGGACGCGCATGTCGTCAGACTGGAGCAGAATTACCGCTCCACTTCAAATATACTGGCAGTCGCCAATCAGGTCATAGCTAACAATAAGGGCCGAAAGCCCAAGGAGCTTTGGACCGAGGCAGAGGAGGGAAGGAAGATAAGGTTCAGGCAGCTGGACTCGGCAGCGGGTGAAGCGGCCTTTATCGCCGATGATATAAGAAGTACCGTTACTGCCGGGAAGGCTCATTATAAAGATTTTGCAATACTGATCAGGACAAATGTCCAATCCAAGGATTTTGAAGATGCTTTCAGAGTCAGAGGGATAGATTATGATCTTGTTAAGGGACTGAGATTCTGGGACACCAGGGTTATAAAGGATGTCACGGGTTTTCTGCTCACGGTCGCGGTCGGAACAAATGACATGCGGACGGCGAGGGTGATAAATATCCCCAAGAGGGGGATAGGCGCGGCGAGTCTCGAAAAGCTGGTCAGATTTGCCGGGGTGAACGGGATATCCCTTTTGGAAGCCTGCAGCAGACCGGAAAACGCAGGGGTGTCCGGAAAAGCCGCCAAAGGGATGAAGGATTTTTATGAGATGATCATGAGCCTAAAGGAGCGGACATCGGGAAAGAAACTGGCCGATATGCTCGATGAGGTCCTTAAGGTCACCGATTACATGACCTATCTGGCTGATGAGGCGGATACGACCGAAAAATATCTGGAGCAGCAGGAGTATATTGGGAAGCTTAAGGACTCGCTGACCGAATATGAGAGTGAAGCGGAGGAGCCATCCATTGTTGATTTCATGCGGATGAACGGAGTAGAGGGGACTACGGTCGACGTGGATACGGATCCTTCAAACGATGATAAAGTCCTTATCATGACGATGCATAATTCCAAGGGACTGGAGTTTCCGCATGTCTATATGGCGGGAATGGAGGAAGGGCTTTTTCCGGGATACATGTCGATATCGAGCGGGGATGATAAGGACATCGAGGAGGAGAGGCGTCTTTGCTATGTCGGGATCACGCGCGCAATGGAGGAGCTTACTCTTACCTGTGCAAGAGCCAGGATGGTAAACGGTGAGACAAGGTATGCCACGGCTTCCCGTTTTGTAAAGGAGATGCCCTTTGGCCTTCTTGATATGAATGTTACACCGGAAAAGACCGAGAGACCTGTAAGATTCAGCGATGGATCGATGGTACTCCCCGGTAAGAGTGCTTTCGGAGACCGAAACGATCAGAGTTCTTTCCGGTCACTTCCCGGTCCGGGGACAGACAGTGGATACAGACCCCTTTCGAAGGCGGTACCGCGGACCGTGCCAAAAAGACGAACGCCCGGGAAGATACAGCTTGGACGCGATATCAAACCGGTCAAGCCTGATTATACAACAGGCGACAGGGTCAGACATTTTAAGTTTGGTGAGGGAAGCGTGCTGGATATAAAGGAGGGAGTGAAGGACTACGAGATCACTGTAGATTTCGATGATCACGGGGTTAAGAAAATGTATGCAGGGTTTGCTAAGTTAAAGAAGTTGTGATAGGATTGAGAATAAGTATATGGAGGTATTGGCATGAATCTGGAAAGTGTATTTGCAAGCGCAAGGGCCAATGGAGCCAGTCTTCTCAATTCATTGAGCGGAAAAAGAGATGAATTGGCCGGTCAGATAAGAAGCTACAAGGACAATGCGGATATTAAAGACATCCTTGCGGCCTCTAAGATCAATGAGATATTAAAAAAGGATGAGGAGGAGTCAGAAATGAAGAAAAAGAGTCCCATTATCACAATCCTTGCTGTGATCGGCGCGGTCGTAGCCGTAGCATGCATCGCATTTGCCGTTTATAAGTATTTTACTCCGGATTATCTGGATGACTTTGATGACGGTGATGATGATTTTGATGATGATGATCTCTTTGAGGATGAGGATGAGGAGACCGTAAAGCCCGCAGCTGAGCCTGAAGCTGAGTAAGGTTGCCGAAGCACAGGTCTTGTTCATCAGATAGGGATCCGAAGAGGGTCAGATGAAAAAAGGTGAAAAATACACGGGGAAAGTGAGAGAACTTGCTTTCCCCAATAAAGGGATCGCCTGCGTGGATGGTGTGGATGTGATCGTCAAGAACACACTTCCCGGTCAGGAGATTTCTTTTATTTTAAATAAAAATAAGCCGGGACTTAAGGAAGGCAGACTGGAAGAGATCCTGAAAAGATCTGATATCGAGACCGAGGACGGATGCAGTGTCTGCCGCAGATGCGGAGGCTGTGTATATCAGACTATCCCTTATGAGGAGGAGCTTGCGATAAAGAATAAAATGGTGCGGGATATCCTTGAAAAAGCCTTCAGACAACACAGTGAAGCAGGGATAAGTCTGGACCGGATATATGAGGGGATAACCGGATCACCGGAGGTTAGAGGCTATCGCAATAAGATGGAGTTTTCCTTTGGCAATGAGGTTAAGGACGGTCCCCTGACTCTTGGAATGCATGTATCCGGGCATTTCATGGACGTCATCGATACTCCCGACTGCAATATCGTAGATGCTGATTTCAGGATGATCCGCGATTATGTCTCTGCATACGCCCGAAATCATGGGTTACCTTTTTATCACAGATATTCAAATACCGGCCTGTTAAGAAATCTGCTCGTACGAAAGGGGATAAATACCGGAGAGATACTCGTTGATATTGTGACTACATCTGAGACGCTGCTTGATGAAGAGGAATTTGCCAGAGGGATCCTTTCCATGCCTTTGCACGGGAAACT
>JAILQK010000083.1 GCA_024699045.1 Lachnospiraceae bacterium
TTAATGAAAGGGCGCGATGCGAATCGCGCCCTTTCCCAGCTAAAAGGTGTTTAGTTTCTCGATTAAGGCCTCCTGGAGAACCCGTGATACATTTATGTGTGCTTCATTTGCTTTTTTGTTCAGCCAGTTCGGGAGGCTGACGTTGCGCCTGACCGGACGACTGTCCATTTCTCTGCGATACGCATCGATATCTATGTCTACCATGGATACTATACTTGGGCCTGCATTGTGGAATTTCCCGTTTGATATGTCGATTGACTCGATTGGAGTGGATGCAGGATAATCTGATTCCTCCAGATCATATAGCTTGCAACCGATATAATCTCTTGCCATATGAATCGCATCAGCCAGACCATATCCTTCAGTTGCTCCATTGAGGTCGGGTATATCAATGAGGTAGGTGTCTTTTTTGTCTTCCGTACGGGTGAATATGGCCGGATATACTTTTGTCATCTTCCTTATCAGTTCCTCTCTTGTATACATCGTGATCACTTCCATGTCTCTCTAAAATGAAGCCGGCCTTAACCAACTTCCTGATCAAAATGCGTCTTTTCATATATGCTCCCCTCTATTATACACAATAATTGTGTATAATCAAAGCGCCGTCAGTTTGTAAAATATGGCATAAGGCGGGCGATATGCCCTGTGGCCGAACCGGCCATTGATCTGTGTTCGAATACACTGGGTGCGTTTATGAGACCCGGAGGCCTATGGTGTGTCAATGCGCCCCTGATTGGTATATAATGGTCCCATATGGAAAGAGGTGATCATGATAGGCACACTTGCACTTGAACTGGCGGTCATACCCAGCATAGTATTGTTTATTATCATATGGAGACACGATAAGGTTGAGAAGGAGCCGGCGAAGCTGCTTTGGGCGCTCTTTTTCTTCGGAGCCCTGACTACCGTGAGCGCGATGATCCTGGGCCGGCTGGGACAGGCGGTGGTGACATCGTTTATAGATGAGGAGAGCATGCTCTTCATCCTGATAGACAACTTCCTCCTGACCGCGCTTATAGAGGAAGGCGGCAAATTCACAGTGCTTAAGCTCAAGACCTGGAAGCACCCGGCCTTTAATTATACTTTCGATGCGGTTGTGTATGCGGTGGTGGCTTCGCTTGGATTTGCGACAGCTGAGAATATCCTGTATGTGGGTATATACGGGATAGGAAATGCTCTGCTCAGAGCCCTGACGGCCGTGCCGAGTCACGTGACCGATGCGATATTCATGGGATGCTACTACGGCTACGCGAAGTTCGCCGAGTCACGCGGGGACATACGTCGCCGGAAGCATTATATGCGCCTTGCGCTCATCATCCCGATACTGACGCACGGATTCTACGATTTCTGTCTGAGTACGGGTTATGATGCGTTCATTATAGTATTCCTGGTGTATGATATCGTGATCACGATCCACGCATTCCGTCTGATGAAGAAACTCTCGGAAACGGACACACCCCTGTATCAGTGATCTCAGACGACGATGGTCAGAATTTTCTTTCCTTTAAATCCGTGCCGGACGATGTTACCGGCCATTTCCTCCGTTGTATTTCGGATAGAAAATGCGGGAACCGTTGAAAAACCAACGTTTCCCGCCTTCATTTTCAGCGGAGACGGAGGGATTCGAACCCTCGTGCCCCGGAGGGCAAACGCATTTCGAGTGTTTTACACCAAGTGAAAAACTGTCAAAAATCAAGATAAATAAATATATCTTATAATTGATTTTGACAGCTTTCGGATGCTGAAAATACTGAGAAAACTGAAAAGAAACTTTATTTTACTGAACTTCCTTGAAAAAACAAGGAAGTTTTTTATTGCGCAAAAAAGAGAGAACAAGGAGAGAACTACCCCATCTTGAGGGAACAGATCAGCTTAAGGCGGCAGATGCTGACGGAGGAGATTGGAGGAACGATGACGGATTTTGAAAAAAGAGTATTGGATATCAAAGAGCGATACGGGAACTATCTCACCCAGCGGGAATTTATGGAGGCAGCCGGTATCAGCTCCAGAACGGCATATCTTGCAACCAAGAGAGGGCTCGTGCCTTATCACAAGGAATATGTCGGAACAGTAAGGTATTACCGGATCCGGGCTAAGGATGTGGCGGCATATATGGAAAGGCGTTACCAGAGCCGCAGGACGGACGGAAATGCTGAGAAGGAATCGGTGATCGGCACGATCCTTTCGTCGGAACCGGATGTACTAAGCATCCGCCAGGCAAGTGATATCACCGGGATCCATAAGAACTCAATAACCAGGTGGATACAAAAGGGATATCTTAAGTCATTTCTTTGGAAGGGAGATCACCGTATCCCGAAATCTGAGCTTATCCGGTATATCGCCTCTCCAAAGTTCTGGATGGCAAGGAGCAGATCACTGCAGCGTGAAGCAATAAGGATGGCAATGGAATGGCTTGAAACACAGCGGACAAGAAGATTTGAGGAAGGAGTTAATGAACATGACGACATTAAAGGATCTGATCGATGATAAAAAGTTTTTTTCGCCAATGGAAATGGCAGAGTATCTCGGCATAGGGAAAACAGTTGCTTATGCAATGTTTAATGAACCGGGCTTTCCCTGCTTTCATATCGGCAGGAGGAAGTTCGTGGTATGGGCAGACCTCTATGCATGGCTTAAGGCAAACAAGATGGCAAATATAGCAGATAAGGAGCGTGGAGCGGATGATACTGAAGAATGAAACGCAGGGGAATTATCTGATTGTAAGCCAAAGGATCATGCATGATCAATCACTGAAGCTTTTTGACCGAGGGCTACTGGTGACACTCATGTCATTGCCGGACAACTGGGATTTCACTATAAACGGACTGACAAAGATCCTTTGTGATGGACGTGATGCAATAAGCAGCGGATTGAAGCGTCTGGAAGAAAGCGGATATCTGGTAAATGAACAACTTCGGGTGGAAGGCAAATTCTCGGGGAAATGTCTTCGTATCAACGTCTCTCCTGATCGTAGAGTATCAAATGAAGTATCCCCGGATGCAGCAGTACTAAAGGAAAAGACAATGGAAGAACTCATATCAGAAAGTCCGGTACAGGACGGGACAGCATCAAAAATGCCGGTGACTGAAAATCCGATGCCGGATAAACCGTTACCGGAAAAACCGTCAACGGAAATGCCGTCAACGGGAAAACCGTTATCGGGAATTACGACGCAATTAAATAATAAAGAATCTAATATACAGGAATCAAATAATCATAAATCAAATACACAGGGATATAAAGGCCCTGACGAGAAAGGAGAAAAACATGGTACAGACAATGGAACAGATAATGGAGCAGGTACTGAAGGAACGATCAGGCACACAAAAAACGGCGGCTTTGAGTGGACAAAAGATGAGATTGACCTCTACGGGCTGTAAATGTCCTAAATGTCAGGACTCAGGTTGGGAGATCGTTGAGGAGAACGGCAGTTCCTATGCCAGGGAATGCTCCTGTGGAATCCGAAAGAGGGAAGTGCTTGGCAGGAAGCTTAAGTTTGCCAACATTCCCGATGCTTTCAAGGAAGTACGCCTTGAGAACTTCCGGCGTGATGTTTATCGCCGGGAGGATTCTAAGGTGATCATCGAAAAGGACTGCAAGGCGATAGACTGGTGGCTTGATGATATCGCCTCCATGAAGGAACAGGGGATGGGGCTATACCTCTACTCTTCCACCAAAGGAAGCGGCAAGACAAGGATGGCGGCATCCATTGCAAATGAACTCATATACAACAAGGGGATGTCGGTGAAATTTGCCACTTCCGTGCAGATCCTGAATGAGATCAAAGCGAGCTGGAAGCAGGAGGAAGGCATGACGGAGCATCAGCTGTTGGATGACTTGTCACGGGCGGAGATCCTTGTGATCGATGACTTTGGGATCGAGCGGATAAAGGACTGGATCGAGGAGAAACTCTATCACATCATCAACTCCCGGTACATCAACAGAACGATCACGATATTTACAAGTAACCTGCCGATTGACGGCCTTGAATACGATGTCAGGATCACGAACCGTATCAAGGAACGCAGCTTCCCGTTGGTATTTCCAAATGAGTCGGTCAGGGATTACATTGCGGAAGCAAACTTCAGCCGACTTAAGGAAGTCATGGCAAGTTAAACAAAAGAAAAAAACGGAGGATTTGGAAAATGAAAGAGATAGCAGATTATAAGCCGATCATCATCGGCGTGGATCATGGATACGGAAATATCAAGACGGAGCATTGCGTGTTTCCGTCGGGAGTCGAACGAACGGAGGCGGCTATAGTTGATAATCACCTGCTTGAGTATGACGGTAAGAAATACGTCATCGGGGAAAGTCACATGACCTATCAGGGAGATAAAACCGGAGATGTGAGCTTTTATATCCTGACGCTGGCAGCCATTGCGGAAGAATTGAAATATCTAGGCTATGAGCCAAGGGCGAACGTGATACTTGCGGTAGGTCTCCCGCTTGCCTGGACCGTGGCTCAGCGTAAGGACTTCAGGGAGTATCTGAAGCAGAACGAGGAACCGGAGTTTGTGTATAAAGGCACGCACTTTCATCTGCATATTGAAAAGGTGAAGATCTTTGCACAGGGACTTGCGGAGAGCTGTCTGCTGGAATCCATGGACGGGGACAGCATGATCGCTGACATCGGAAACGGAACGATGAACATCGTCAGATTTGTCGATGGGAGTCCCTTGGAGAAGAGCATCGCAACGGAAAAGTATGGCGTGGGTACCTGCATCAGAAATATCCGGGAGGA
>JAILQK010000154.1 GCA_024699045.1 Lachnospiraceae bacterium
CCGTCTTTTGGGGCAGTGTATTCTATGTAGTTTAAAAGATACTTTTTATCTGAGGAAGAAAGGGCAGCATAGCGTTCTCTGTCTATGCAGAATTTTCTGACTCTTACAAAATCTCTTTCGGGATCATCATAAATCTCTTCGTCATAATACTCTGCCCTGGGCTTTAGCGATATGGGCATATAGGTATCGTCTGCTACATCTGCAGGCCGTATCATGGGATAGATGGTTACGCTTTTATCTCCCGTGGATGCTCCCGCCGGCATATGGAAAAAAAGCAGATTATTGGCGTTTGTGTCACTTAATGTAAAGTGGCTGGAGATTTTATTGCTTTTGGGGTCTGATGTGCTGCTCCAGAGGTAAATGTATCCGATGTCCGGATCGTCTATGCCGTCTGAGATAATATATTCACCTGCGGGCAGAGAGGCGTTGCCTAAATAGATATTAAGGTCTCTATCTGCGTTGTTGCCGCTTAATGTAAAGGTCATATCGTCATTAGTGTGGGCATTTATCCCGTTGAAGTTTCCGTCAAGGAAAAGGGGATAAAAGTAGTTATATGCGTTCACGGTACTCTCGTGGTCTGCGGGAATAAACATGTCCGTATACTGGGATGTCGAGTTGACGAGGGTAAACATCTCCGTTGTGTTTTCCACGAGCAGAATAGAGTCGAGGGCGAGACGAAGCATCTTTCCTGACAGCAGTATCAGCAAAATAACTATTATAGTTATGATGATATCTTTTTTTAGTTTTTGTTGTTGCACATTTGGTGTGCCGGGTTTGGTTTCCATATATTTTTTAACCTGTTAAACATTGGCAATAGTAGTCTTTGTTATCGGTGTCCGAGTGATAATAACCAGTCGCAAGATATTTGGCATCCGGGTTCAGGATCACATCACGGTGCTCTTTCGAGGACAGCCATTGTCTCGCAACTTTATCGGCAGACAGGTGTTTGCCTTTTGCAATGAGCTCGGCTTCAAAATTTTGATAGAACGTGCCGATATCGCTGTAAATGCTAAAACAGGAGCTGCCGTTACTTCGTGTATGGGAGAAGTATTTTGATATCTCCCAGGATCTGCCCATTGCGATGCGCTGCCACAGATCATTATTCAAAAGGAGTTTATCAAGGCCGTTTGCGGCCCTTTCTTCGTTGCAGAGTTCTAATATCCTGACGTTTCGTTGCCATTCGTCAGTTCCGTCGGGTTCTTCTAAGGGATCGCCCGGGACAAGGCCGGAATTATTGCACAGATCAAGGAATTCCGGGCTTGTAAGGTAGGTATTGAAGAGGTTTTCCCTGGAGCAGGTGTAGTTTATCTGTTCGACTAAGCTGTTGAGAGTTGCTTCATCGGGAGTGGTTCCGGTGAACACGGTATATACCGCCTTTGCGAAGGATTCATTATCAGGTGTTGTTGACATGAACTCCTCACCAAACATGATGTAGCCGGCAATGTCTGAGACAGTTAAGCCACTGTCTATCTGGGCTGACCAGTAGTCTAAGCCGGGCTCGTCGAGCTCCCGGTGCAGGCAGCATCTGTAAAGAAGGGTCATCATGGTTGATAGATCGTAGTTGGAGATGTCTAAACCGGCGGTGACATCGGGGGTTTCGGTTGCGGGAATATCGGAAACTTCGGTGTTGGAGATGTCGTTTTTGGAATCATCAGTTACTGAGTCTTCAAGGGATGCGGGTGCTTCGGCGGCTTCATTTTCGGTGGAAGCGGCGGAAGCTTCTGGGGATTCTTCTGCAGAAGATTCTGTGCTGTCTGGCATGATGTCAGTCGCAGATACGGGCTGACTTGAGTCTGCCGCAGCTATGCGGCCATATACAAAAACGGCCATATCGATATCAGTCTTCGAATCGAAAAAGGCATAGGACAGGATACATGATATTGCAAACAATATGATCACAAAAAGTGCAACTATTGAAAAATCCCTTTTTTTCATTCTTATAATTTATCACACTTACGGCTTATCATGCCACCGTCATTTTTTAAGATAAATAAATATTCGTGAGTATTAGACTTGCTCTTATTTTAGTGTTATAATTGTCTCTGCTTTTTCGATGGGATTTAGTTTGTTGAGGACTTTTATATGAAGGTATGTTTGACCGGGTCTTCCGGTGGACATTTGACACATTTATATATGCTTAAGCCTTTTTGGGAGAAGCATGACAGGTTTTGGGTGACATTTGATAAGGAGGATGCGAGAAGCCTCTTGAAAGATGAGCAGATGTATACCTGTTATTTCCCGTCTAACAGAAGCATCAAGGGACTTTTGATAAATACGAGAAAAGCCTGGAAGATCCTTAGGAAAGAGCGCCCGGACATAATCATCTCCACCGGGGCAGCGGTCTCTGTTCCGTTCTTTTACATTGGTAAGCTGTTTGGGATCAAGACGGTCTATGTCGAGATTTTTGACCGTATCGACAGCCCGACTCTTGCCGGGAAGATGTGTTATCCCGTGACCGATGTTTTTGTGGTACAGTGGGAGGAGATGAAGAAGGTTTATCCTAAGGCGATAAATCTGGGAAGTATATTCTGAGAGACAGGATTTGGGAGTACATTCAGAGAGACAGGATTTGAGAGTACATTCTGAGAGACAGGATTTGGGAGTATATTCTGAGAGATAGGATTTGAGTGTATACTTTGAGGAAATAGGATTTAGACAATATTCTGAGACGAAGGATCACGGTAATATATTTAGTGTAAAAGATTCTGGTAGAGGATTTAAGGCGAAGGCTCCCGGTAGTATATGAAGTGTTTAGAGGCCGGGTGAGGTTTTATTTCTTTAGAGAATTTTGGCCTTGAGATGAATATATGGGGTTTGTATATTAGGGGATTGTTGGAAGATTATGATTTTTGTGACTGTCGGAACACATGAACAGCCGTTTAACAGGTTGTTGGAGTGTATAGATAAACTTAAAGGTGATGGAAAGATAACCGAGGATGTCGTCATGCAGACGGGATTCAGTACTTATGAGCCCAAAAACTGCAGATGGGAGAAGCTTTTCAGCGCCGAGGAAATGGACGAGTTCAATCATTCTGCCAGGATAGTAATAACCCATGGCGGTCCTTCGAGTTTCATAATCCCGCTTCAGCTGGGTAAGGTGCCTATCGTAGTGCCGAGGAGGGCTGAGTTTGGGGAGCATATCAACAATCATCAGGTCAAGTTCTGCAACTGGGTAGCCGAGAAGCAGAAGAATATCATTGTAGTGAATAAGACCATTAAGCTGGACAAGATCATCCGTAATTATGATGATATCGTGGCCGGTATGGGTGTTGAGTTCACGTCGCATAATGCAGAGTTCTGCAAAAATTTCGAGAAACTGATATTGTCCTAAGTCTCATATTATGGTATAAATCAATTCTATGAACATTGTTATAAATGCGATCATCGCTTATGAAAACCCTAGAGGTGTGGGGAGATATTTTAATAATCTGCTGCCTGAGATTATCAAAAACGATAAGGGAAACAACCAGTATTTCGTCTATTACGGGAAATGGATGGAGTCCTATGACTTTTTGAAGACAGACAGTCCTAATGTCCATTTCATCGAAGCGAAGGTGAAGAATAATCCTGTTATAAGAAATCTTTATCAGGCATTCACTCTTCCAAGGGATTGCAAAAAGTACGATCCTGATGTTTTATTCCTTATAAATACGCTTGCTTTGTGGGCAAAACCCTGTAAGGTCTTATCTACCATACATGATATCATGGAGTTTGATTTTCCGGAGAAGTATCCTTTTATACAGAGATATTTCAGGAGGGCCGTGGTCAGACACCAGGTGAAGATTTCCGACAGGGTGATCACTGATTCCTTATATTCCAGAAATGCTATATGCAGGCGGTTTGGGGTTCCGGAGGACAACATACATGTGGTGCCGTGCTCGGTTAAGGTTGAGCAGCGGAAAGAGGTATGTGAGCCGGATAAGTATTTCCTTTTTGTGAGCGAATCCGAGAAGGCCAAGAATCTGATG
>JAILQK010000174.1 GCA_024699045.1 Lachnospiraceae bacterium
CTCCAATTCATATGGAGATCTGGTCGATATGGGCTATGCACCTAACAGCGGCATAGTGGTATACAGTTATGACGGTCTGGAAGGAATCACGGCGTCTTCGGTGAATGAAGATACCTTTGATGAATCAGCACATCAGAAAAACCAGCTCATAGACGGAGAATTGGTATCCAACGGAGATCCGGCTTATAAAATGATCACAAACGAGAACTGGCAGGTAGTATTTCCCATAGATGAGCAAACAAGGGATGCTCTGAGTGAAAATGCGGTAGTCAAGGTCAGGTTCCTGAAAAACGATTATGAATCCAAAGGCAAGGTAGAGGTGATCAAAAACAAGGATAAGGACTACGGAGTATTGTATTTTACCGATTCGATGATCAATTTTGCCACGGACCGATATATAGACATTGAACTGCTGCTGGATGAAGTGCGTGGACTTAAGGTGCCCAATTCCGCGATCGTAAACAGGGAGTTCTATGTCATACCGGCAGAATACAGCACTGACAGTACTGCAGTGGGAGATGCCGGATTTTACAGGAAGATATATCTGGAAGACGGGAAAGAATCGATGGAATATGTCGGGGCGGATGTCTACAACAGGGTTGATGATATGCTGTATATAGATACAGGAGTCTTTGAGTCGGGAGATGTGCTGATAAAGCCCGATTCGGCCGAAGAATATACAGTCAGAAGAAAAGAGACCCTGACGGGTGTATATAATATGAATAAGGGCTATGCCGATTTCACCAAGATCTCAATAATCAATTCAAACAAAGAATACTCCATAGTCGAATCCGAGTCGATGTATGACCTGCAGGTATATGACTATATTGTGCTTGACGGTGACGGCGTCAATGACAGTGACTTTGTGACGGATACTGATTTTAAAAACGGAAAGAAGGATAAGGAATGATACGGGAAAATCTTAAAAAAGTCGAAGAGAATATAAGCATGGCGTGCGAACGGTCAGGCAGAGACAGGGGGGAAGTAACGCTTATAGCGGTAAGCAAGACCAAACCTGTAGAGGATCTGATGGAGGCATATAACGCCGGCATAAGAGTATTCGGGGAAAACAAGGTCCAGGAGCTCTGCGATAAGATGGAGAAGATGCCGGATGATATACACTGGCATATGATAGGTCATCTTCAGAAAAATAAGGTTAAATATATAGCGGGAAAAGTGGATCTGATACACGGCGTGGACAATGAAGAGCTCGCGGCGGAGATCAACAAAAGAGCGGAAAAGGCCGGTGTTGTGCAGGATATACTCATAGAAGTGAACATTGCCGGAGAGGATACAAAGTTCGGAATAGCTCCCGAGAAAGCAGTTGATTTTTATGTAAATATATCAAAACTCCCTTATGTTAACGTGCGTGGACTGATGTGTATTGCACCAAATGTTGATGAGCCGGAAAAAAAACAGACAACATTTTGTAAATTTACATAAAATTTTTGTTGACATAATGAACATAATGAGTGATAATAGGCAGGTAGATATTATGTCAATGGGGATGACCGGTGATTATCAGGTGGCCATCGAGGAAGGGGCTACTATGGTAAGGGTTGGTACCGGTATATTCGGAGCCAGAAATTATCAGGGAGGGTTTATATAGTTATGGCAAATTTTATCGACAAGCTTCTTAAAGGGATCCAGTTAGGAGACGAGGACTACGACGAAGAGTTCGAAGATGAGGACGAGGTCATAGAGCCCAGACGCAGATTCAGAGATCAGATGGAAGAAGAAGAGATAAGACCGCAGAGATCCAAGATCATGCAGATGCCAAGCAACACCAGGAGAAGCAACAGGAACAATGGATTTTCTTCAGGAATGGGTGTCTGTGTTGTCAGACCCAAGTCGGTTGAGGATGGTCAGGTCATTATCGACACATTACTGGATAACAGGACTGTGGTTGTCAATCTCGAGGGCATAGACACCGGAGTGGCACAGAGGATAATGGATATCACATTTGGCGCAAATGTTGCACTGGACGGACACCTTCAGCAGATATCCAAGAGCATATTCATCGTGACTCCCAGAAGTGTGGATATATCAGGAGATTTCCAGGAAGCATTGGCAAGCGGATATGTTGACATGTTCGGCATTGCGAAATAAGGTTTATAATAAGTTTTGAAAGTTTGAAGAAGGCTGCGGATGATTCCGCAGCTTTCTTCAAGTAAATGCAGATTTTTTTAACGTCCGGTACCATGATATGATACAATGCCTTAGGTGGCATATAACGAATCGGTCTATAAGGAGACAACGCAGTGTCAGAAGACAGCATACATGTAAAAACGGATAATGAAAACGGTTACGATATAGTTTTTGACAACAGCTTCGGGTCTCTTGGGACACGACTTATCGCGGCGGGATATAAAGGGAAAAGACTGTGCATAATATCAGACAGCAACGTTTTTCCGTTATACGGCGAGGAACTCATGCAGTCACTTGAG
>JAILQK010000195.1 GCA_024699045.1 Lachnospiraceae bacterium
TTCACCTTCTGCAAAATGATCATAGGCAAATGGCAATCCTATCTCACGCAGTACTCTTATGATCTCATCCATACCTCATCCTTTCAGCGCTCTTTCAATCTTAGACTTGAGCGCTTTCTCGGCATTTTCCTGTGCTTTTCCGATATGCGGCTTTGCCGGAACCCTGCCGCCTCCACGTTTTGCATGGCCGTTTTCTAACAGATGTGTGAGCATGTATCTGTCCTTGGAATGGATCGTGACATTTATGGTGTTTGCCGTTTCGCCCGTCTGTCTGTATGTCCAGCTCTTTCTGTATGCTCCGGTCTTTTTAGGTGCTGTGGTCTTAAGTTCCTTCTTTGCACCCTGTCCTGCTTCCTTTACGGCCTTTTTAAGTTCGTATGCTGTGAGTGTGGCGTATTCCTGCAATCCTTCCATAACAGCATCTGAGAGTTCATTCGGTCGTATCGTTGTCATAGGTCTCCTTCCTGCACCTAAACTTCAGTGCCTGCTTTTTGAAGTTCATATGGTCCACAGCTATGATGTTATAAATATCATCATGAAATCTTACCCTAAACTCCTTCGTATTTATGACAGAAGCTATAAGGCAGTACCTTATAGTGACTGTCATCTCTGATACATCAAGGGTTACGGCCTCTTCATCCTGCTCCATCTTCTTTAGCGATTCCCCGCCGATAGTACAGGCACATTCATAGAAATCAGCCCATTCATGACTATGGTTTCCGATATCATCCACCACCACCGTATTCTTTTGGAAACATACACGCTCATTCAAAAGACCTATGTTCATTAAAAGCCCTCCTTGCGTATGTCAGATAAAAGAGCTCGAAGTGACAGGTTTAATGTGTTATGGTCGGCGTCCTCCCTATGCTCATAAAGATATGCCACTGCATAAAAGACTGCTATCTTCGCGTTTTTGGATTCAGCAAAGGACTCCTCATCACTGCATCTTGCCACTGACATACAAATTCGCTCTGCCGCAGATATGATATCTGCAAGCAGAGCGTCATCGTCTTCATGGTCTACACGGAGATAGTTCTTCATCTCCTCAAGGGTTATCATGAACCACTGGATGAAGAAGTGCCCTTCATGTAAAGGATCTGAACAGCCTCAGGAAGGATAAGGAGTCCGTCTACCCTCTCCTTTGCAACATAGCCGATCATGCCGTTACCAGCAAATAATTCCCTTAATGTCGTAAAGCTTCTGGAGCCCCTATCCCCGATGTTGTAATACTTATAATCACCGAAAGATACAGCAGGCTTGCCACCCTTGATCTCAGGCGCAAAAGCTGATGTATGAAGCGGATAACCGAAAAGTCTGTCAGGCTCTCCTGCAACAAGTGAAGGCTGCCAGAGATACTGACCGTTGTTGTCCTTCAGCTTACGAAGTCCGGGAAGGGTACTGTCATTCATGATGAATGATGCCTTTTTCCTATAAGGCCTCTTAAGCTTATACACAAGATCGATGATCTCATCAGCCGTGATAGCTGATGCGCTGGAAGTGGTCACAGCCTTCTCACCACCCTTTGTGGCATGGAAGATACCTGTAGGCTTGCCCTCTCCATCACCGTTCAGGAAAGCGTCCTCCTCGGCATTTGCCAGTGCCTTACCGAACTGCGTGATGATATAGTTCTCAAGGCCAAATGCGTTATCGTACAAAAGCTCCTCTGTTACCTTGATAGCCACATGAAGCTTATGCGCATCCATCATCTTCTGATCGAAGGTCGCATCACCAAATGTCAGCTGCTCTCCTTCCTCGATCCATGCTGCAGCAGGCTTGGTAGCAGCGATATTGATCTTGTGCTCCCCGGATGTAGTGATCTTTGTCGCAAGACCTCTCATGATATTCTCCTCATCGAGTACATCGATCAGGCGCTTATCATATTCGTCCGGTACGAGATAGCCTCCGTCTGAATCAACACCCTCCTGCAGAACGTTCGAGACCTGTCTGAAGTTGGTCCTGAGGGCATTAAGCATAGCCTTCCTGTACTCATCGGATGCCCTTCCGGTCTTCTCCTCAGTGATCTCTGCCATCTGAGGCTTTGTAGTAAGAGGGGTATTCACTGGCTTAGCCATCTCGGCTTCCCTCTCCTCTGCCCTTCTTGCACGGTCGATGGCGGATGTAAGATCAGTGATCTCAGCCTCCATCTTCTCGTATGCCTCGTTGTCTTCAGCGGACAGGGTCCCGTTCTCCTTCTGGTGTGTCTCAACGAAGTTCTTCGCTGCCTCCCAGACCTCTACCCTCTTTGCGATAAGTTCCTGTAACTTCATAGTTATTTCCTCCCTTAGATGAATTTCTTGATAACAAAAAGGCGCTCCATGATCTCATTCACAGAACGCCCGGTTTCCGGTTCTTCAATTTTGGCCTGTACCTCAGGCGG
>JAILQK010000014.1 GCA_024699045.1 Lachnospiraceae bacterium
AAACTCATGTCCTCTCTCCTCTCATAGGCATATTGTAGTGTCGACAGTGAATTCTATGCTTTCACATGCATATTATAATTAAGTATCAACAGTAAATTCTATGCTTTCATCGCCAATTGACAGGGAATATACACCCTTAGGCAGATGACGCTCCGACAGATCCAGGCGCACGGTCTCCTGTTCTGTAAGGATCTCTCCCAGGTTACCTTCGGCAAAAGTTTTTTTGGATCCCTTACCGTCTTTTCCGGTTATGGTATATTTCACCTTGCCCGGATCCAAAGGGATCGTCCCGTTGATATCTACGGTCAGTACCCCATCCTTATATGCGGCGTTTTCCAAACCTAAAGCACCGTCCGTCCCGGTTTCCTCCCGTTTCTTTGCCTCCTGAAGTGAATCGGTTCCGGCCGCCGCTTCATCGGCCACGGCAGACTGCGTTTCTGCCGGTGTTTCCTTTGCCTCATAGACCTGCTCCGCTTCCGCCTCATCCGCTGCCTCATGGACCGGCTCCGCTTCTGCCGCCGCATCCGCTGCCTCCGCTGCCTCATGGACCGACTCCGCTTCCGCCGCCGCATCCGCCGCTTCCGCCGTCTCCGCTGCCTCATAGACCGGCTCCGCTTCCGCTGCCGCATCCGCTGCCTCATAGGACGCGCTTTCACTCTTGTTATTTCTCATCAGGAACGGAAGTGTCACCGTTACCGTGATAAGGATCACCGCTGCCGCCGGGATCGTTGCAAGGAGGATCTTCTTCATCCGGAAGACCTTTGCCTTTTTGATCTTACCGGGATCCTCTTTCAGTTCAAAAGCGGCTTCATCTATATATTTGGGATCAAGCCCTGAGAGGGCATTCATCAGATCGTTTCCGTTCACAGCTCGTATCCCTCCTTGATAAGGTATGCCTTAAGCTTTCCCCGTATCCTGAAAAGCAGTGATTTTACCGCGGACTCCGACATGGATAATCTTTTTGCTATATCAGAGAGAGGATCTACATAAAAGTAACGCCTTACAAACGCGATCCGGTCGTTTACTTCAAGCCCCGAAAGGAATCGGTTGAGGTGTTCGGAAAGCAGTGACATGTCTGCCATCTCTTCGGTTGATGAAGAGCCTGCAACCTCGAGGAGTTCCTCAAGCGCAAGTGCGGTCTGTCCCGATCCCCGCTTAAGGGAATGCGATTTCCGGTAAAGTGTAAGCGCGTGATTTCTGGTTATCGTCGCAAGATAAGGTGCAAGGAGATCCGGACGCTCTTCGGGCATTGTATTCCATGCCGATAGATATGTATCGTTGATACACTCCTCCGAGTCCTCGGCATTGGCTACTATGTTCATAGCGATCTTCCTGCAATAGCTGCCGTATTTGACGTTTGTCTCCGTTATGGCATTTTCGTTTCTGGCCCAGTACAGGTCAACGATCTCGTAATCCTGCATTTTCTCCTTAGGTCTGTGCAGGAATGCTTACACTCCTGCACAGCTACGTATCGACCGATCAGATCTGTCTGATCAGATCAAGGAATTCCTCCTTGTATTCATCATCAAGCTCCAGCTTTGCCACCTGATCGGAAACCTCCTGCATGCTCAGATTCCCGATATATTCGCTTTCGTTTATGACCATTCCGCATTCGGCGACATATGCTGCAAAGAGTGTATCACAATTCGGTTTTGCGGTATAGCACTCACTCCCTACAGGGAAATAAATGAGCTTTGATTCATCCTCTTCAGGCTCCTTGTATCTGACCGATACGGTCATCCACTCATTCGAAGCCTCCCCGATCTCGGACAGGTCCGTATTCTGATAGCGGAGTGAAGTATTGTCGTCCCTTACATCCTCCTTCATCTTTATCTCATACATCACGGTCATCGCGTGCCCGCTTCCGATCTCACCGCCGTCTTTTGTATCATCGCTGAAATCCTTTGCGGCCATCTGACGGTTCTCATATCCGATGAGGCGATATTCGCTGACATATTTGGGATTGAACTCTGTCTGGAATTTTACATCCTTTGCTACGGTAAAGAGAGTAGAGTTAAACTCATCTATAAGCGTCTTCTTTGCCTCCGACAGGCAGTCGATATAGGAATAATTGCCGTTTCCTTTATCAGCGAGCGTTTCAAGAGTGGCTTCGTTGTAGTTTCCGGTACCGAATCCGAGTACCGACAGGAAGACCCCGCCTTCCTTTTTTTCGGAGATCAGCTCTTCCAGCTCGGATTCCGAGGTGACTCCTACGTTCAGATCACCGTCGGTAGCCATGATGACTCTGTTGTTTCCGCCCTTGATGAAATACTTTTCCGCAAGCTTATATGCCGACCTGATACCGTCACCGCCGTTTGTAGAGCCCGAAGCGCTTAGATCGTTTATCGCCCGCTTGATCTCACTGCGCTTGTTTCCCGGCACTCCGGAGAGCACTATATCCGATGAAGATGCGTATGTGACTATGGATACTCTGTCATTCTCATCCAGGCTGTCCACAAGCATATCAAATCCCATCTGCAGAAGCGGCAGCTTGTCATAGGACTCCATAGAGCCGGAAACATCGATAAGGAAGACTATGTTTGAAGGAGTATCCTCGATCGTGTTCAGTTCCTTTGCCTTGATCCCAAGATTGACGAGTTTTGTTTCCCTGTTCCAGGGGCAGTCGATGATCGAAGCATTTACTGCAAACGTATCATTCCTTCCGGGTTTTTTATAATCATAATCAAAGTAGTTCACAAGCTCTTCGGTCCGTATCGAGCCGCCGGGGATATCCGACAGGCTGTAGCCGTCGTTTATCATCCTGCGCAGATTGGAATAGCTTGCGGTGTCGATATCCGCTCCAAAGGTTGAAAGGGGGGATGAGGTAACATCCGTAAAAGAATTTTCATTGACACTCTTGTAGTTTTCACCGGAGTTATATACCGGTTCAGGAAGATCACATCCGGGCCAGTATTCTTCCACTTCCGCGGCACAGCTTTCAGCTGCATATTTCGCAGCATAACTGTCCGTTGTGGATCCCGCGGCACAGCTGTCAGCCGCATATTCCGTGGCGGCACCGGCTTCCTTACATTCTGCGGCAGGGCTCTCTTCCGTCGTATATACTACTCCTTCTGATCCGGCACTTTGATCCGATGCTGCTGACTCATCGCGGGTTTCCGCTGCCGGTGATCCCTCAGGATATTCAGCCTCAATATAAGCCGGGGATGTATCAGTCGTAGCTGCCTCGTGATCTGAACCACATCCAGAAAGAGATGTCATGACAATGCTTCCGATAAGTATTGCTGCTATAAGATTCCTTTTCATATCCGTTTCCTCCTTTAGGCAAAGCCTTTTCAGGCCTTGCCGTTTAATGCTGTTTTGCCTCTACACCTATATAGACGCAAAACACAAACGGAGGTTTCGGATATTTTAAAAAATTTTTTCAGGAGTTAAAAGCATAATGGATGAAGACCGCCAACAAGAGCAGTATCACACAGATAACGGAAAGTATCACAAAGCCCTGATTACGGCCTGCAGTCTTTGTTTCATCTTTCCCGGAGCTGACTCTTAGATTATCTGACATGGCCATAAGCAGTGGAGTTACGATCATTATGATCATCGCCCCCATCACCGCATAAAGATTGATGGCGATACACCTGCCTAGTGTTTCCGACCCACCGGCCAGTCCGATGATCAAATATGCTGCGATCGTCAGTAAAAAGGAAATATATCCGATCAGAAGCTTATGCGTGATCCCTTTACCGTCAAAATTTTCATTGCGGTGGACGAGCACATAAAGCCCTGTCACGAGTATGATCATAGCGGCGGCGGTATTCATGATCGGAGGAATAAAAGCATAATATCCAAGATCATTGTATACTGTCATTTCCACCCTTAACATGGCCTGTCTGATCAGGCCGCTTACAATGGTGATGTAGCCGGCGACTGCTCCTTCGATCACGCACAGAGCTCCAAAAACCGCATACTTCTTTGAAGCCGCGTTCTCGCTTTTTTCGATTACTGTATCATCCACAAAGCATTTGCTTACAGCATGCGCCCTTACCTTTGCCCATGTGGATTCGATCGCCCCCTTCGGGCAGGCTCTCATGCAGTCTCCGCACCTTATACATTCAACGCTGTTGGGATTTTCCCATGTTTTGATGTCCATGCCACAGGCCTTCTGACAGGCGCCGCATTTAATACACTTATCCTTATCGACCACCAGTCTGTAGCCTGAGACCGGATTAAAGAATCCGTATATCGCTCCGAGAGGACACAGATATTTGCAAAACGGTCTGTAAAACCAGATCGATCCTATAATGATCAGTATAAGGACGATCAGCTTCCAGATAAATCTCGCTCCGATAGCCTCCCGAAGGCCCTCGTTCAATATCGTAAGGGGTATCCCTCCCAGGAGTATCCCGCTCGGACAGATCCACTCACAAAACCAGGGCTGGCCCATACCGGAACTGTTGACTATGAACATGGGCAGGATTATGACCATCAATACCAGAATGATATATTTTAAATATCTTAAATACTTATGCCCCGGCAGATTCTTTTTCTTGCCCTTTACTTTTATCTTATACAATAGATCCTGGAAAAGACCGAAAGGACACATCCAGCCACAGACAAGCCTTCCAAAAAGCACTCCGAACATGGCAAGGAAGCCGAAAACATATAATGATATCTTATATGAAGGGCTCCCAAGCACTGCCTGAAGTGATCCGATCGGGCATGCTCCGACCGCCCCCGGACAGGAGTAGCAGTTAAGCCCCGGCACACACAAAGCTTTTGTATTTCCGGTAAATATCTTTCCGCTTGTATATCCTCTCAGATATCCGTTGGTAAATGCAAACCAGCCGGCCTGAAACCAGTGTCTTATCGTGCCTTTTTTCTTATCACCCAATCCCGATACACTCCATACAAACATTGATCGCCTTGTTCAGCACCGCTGTATGCTCATCGGTGTATATCCCGATACCGATGAGTGCTAACGAAACAAAAAACAGACAGACCATTATAATATTGCGCGTGCTCTCTTTCACTTCTCTCTCCTGTTTCTATACATGCCTGTGATCACCCGATCCGCGGATACTGCCATCAGAAATCACATCCGGATGCAGCCTTCAGAATCCCGCAAGGTCAGTTTCCGGACCCGTCCAGCATCGAATCTATAAATTGTATCCAACCTTCATATGATAGAGCGCCCAGACTGGTTTTAATGATATTTCCCTCATTATCCAAAACAAAGGTGATCGGAGTTGCGACCTTATTGATCGCCAAAAATGAGGCAAGGTTTTCATCAGCGTATATCTGGGTATAGGATGCACCGGTGTCCTCGACTATCTTTTTTGCATCGGAAAATATTTTTTCATCTACGGTCATATCGGCGGAAACCACGTCAGCGCATAATCCCACGATCTGCACCTTTTCAGGATCATAATCCTTGCTTGCCTTATCAAGATATGGCATTTCCCTTATGCACGGATCGCAGGTGGTCTCCCATACATTTACTACAGTGATCCCGCTTTTCTTCACATCGTCTATCGTAAAGGGCTCTCCCGTAAATGTATTGGTCTCCATGACCTTAAACGCATCGGATGAAGTTGTCTTTTCAACATTATCGAGGAGTTTCCCGCTTGCATAGGTGAAACTGAACATCATGGCAGCCGCTGTCAGTACCAGGCTGACCAGGATTACTCTTCCGGTTGAAAGGAGGATCTTTCTGCGTCTTTTTTCTTTATTATCCGATCCCATTCCTGCTCCCTTAACTTCTCATCGCATTATTTACTTTTCCATAATAACATAGTGCGCCATATCCAGCTATCCTTTCGGCCTCACCTCCATTGATTGCTCAATCCATTGATCCATTAACCCGCCAATCCATTGGTTCATTGGTTCATTAGTTCATTGGTTCATTAATATCCCTGCGATCATACGTCAAACGGATCTCAGACTCTCACTCGGTAAACAGCGGTGTGGAATAATACCTGTCTCCGCTGTCGGGAAGCAGAGCAACGATCACTTTTCCCTTGTTTTCCGGTCTTTGCGCAAGTGTGATGGCTCCGTAAAGCGCCGCACCGGAAGAGATCCCTACTGATATCCCTTCTTTCTTTGCCAGCAGCTTTGCTGTGTCAAAAGCACTCTGGTTCGATGCCTTGAATATCTCATCATAGACGGAAGTGTCCAATGTGTCGGGTACGAACCCCGCTCCTATCCCCTGGATCTTATGCGCTCCGGATCTTCCTTCCGACAGTACCGGTGAATCCTCGGGCTCCAATGCAACGATCTTTATGTCTGCATTTTGTTCCTTGAGATATCCTCCCACTCCGCTTACTGTTCCTCCGGTCCCTACTCCCGCTATAAAGATATCGACCTTGCCATCCGTATCCTTCCAGATCTCCGGCCCGGTAGTGGCTCTGTGGATCGCCGGATTTGCAGGATTCTCAAACTGCGATGGAATAAAACTGTCGGGGATTTCCTTTGCCAGCTCTTCTGCCTTTGCGATAGCTCCCTTCATCCCCTTGCTTCCCTCAGTAAGCTCGATCTCGGCGCCATAAGCCTTAATGATATTTCTTCGCTCGACACTCATGGTTTCCGGCATTGTAAGGATCAGTCTGTAGCCTTTGGATGCAGCTATAAAAGCAAGCCCTATTCCCGTATTGCCCGATGTCGGCTCGATTATCACTGAACCCTTCTTTAAGACTCCCTTCTTCTCCGCATCCTCGATCATCGCTTTTGCGATCCTGTCCTTCACGGATCCGGCCGGGTTGAAGTATTCGAGCTTGACCAGTACCGTTGCTTCAAGTCCCAGTTCTTTTTCAATATTTACCACCTCTACAAGAGGCGTGTTTCCTATCAGTTCTGTAGTCCCTTTATATATTTTTGACATGATCGTTCCTCCTTAGTATTACTTTATGGCCGCAAATCCTTTTTCAAGATCTTCGATGATATCATCAATGTGCTCTGTGCCGACAGACAGACGGATCGTATTCTGATGGATCCCCTGATCTTCAAGCTCCTCCTCAGAAAGCTGGGAATGCGTGGTAGAAGCCGGATGGATGACCAGGCTCTTGACATCCGCAACATTTGCAAGCAGGGAAAAGATCTTCAGATTGTCGATAAACTTCCATGCTTCCTCTTTTCCTCCTTTAATGTCAAAGGTAAAGATAGACGCTCCTCCGTTCGGGAAATACTTCTCATACAGAGCATGATCCGGATGCCCGGGAAGAGCCGGATGATTTACTCTTTCCACCAGAGGATTGTCCTTCAGATATTCCACAACCTTCCTTGTGTTCTCGGCATGCCTCTCAACTCTTAGAGAAAGGGTCTCCACTCCCTGTAAAAGCAGAAAAGCGCTGAAAGGAGAAATGGTAGCTCCGGTGTCTCGCAGCAGGATCGCCCTGATGTATGTCACGAATGCTGCAGGGCCTACCGCATCATAGAAGGATACTCCGTGATAACTCGGGTTAGCCTCTGCGATGTTAGGATATTTGCCGCTCTCCTTCCAGTTGAACTTTCCTGACTCCACGATCACTCCGCCTAAGGTTGTCCCATGACCGCCTATGAATTTGGTTGCTGAATGCACCACGATGTCAGCGCCATGCTCGATGGGTCTTATAAGATAAGGTGTGCCGAAAGTGTTGTCCACCACTACCGGAAGCCCGTGTTTATGTGCTATCCCGGCAATCGCATCGATATCCGGGATATCGCTGTTGGGATTTCCAAGGGTTTCCAGATATATGGCCCTCGTATCATCCCCAATTGCCGCCTCGACCTCCTGCAGATCATGAGCATCCACAAAGGTTGTGGTGATCCCATACTGAGGAAGTGTGTGTGCCAGGAGGTTATAGCTTCCGCCGTAGATCGTCTTCTGGGCAACGATATGACCGCCGTTTGCCGCAAGTGCCTCGATCGTATAAGTAATGGCTGCGGAGCCCGATGCGAGTGCAAGCGCGGCGCTTCCTCCCTCTAAAGCCGCAAGTCTCTTTTCAAATACATCCTGTGTTGAATTGGTAAGCCTGCCGTAGATATTTCCTGCATCAGCCAGACCAAATCTGTCTGCAGCATGCTGGCTGTTGCGGAAAACATATGATGTTGTCTGGTAGATCGGCACTGCCCTTGAATCGGTAGCCGGATCTGCCTTCTCCTGTCCGACGTGCAACTGTAAAGTTTCAAATCTGTGTTCGCTCATGATAGTTATCTCCTTTCTTCGGTCTGTGTCTTCATCCTAACATCAGACCCGAAGCCTGAAAAATCGTTTGATCTTATCGTCGGTGATAACTTTTGGTTATTACAGAAAGATTTTTTATATGTCGTCTGACTGACCCGGAACGATCCTGTATACCAGATCATGCTCCATAATCGCCTCAGCATGTCTGACAAAAAATACTCTTCCGGAACACTGCGCTTTTATCACTTCTTTGACTTCCGCCGTATACGGACAGATTATCTCCGCTATCTCATCGTTTTCATTTATCATGTCTCCGGCCTTCGCCCTCGGTCTGAAAAGTCCCGAAGTTGATGTCTGGATATTGCTCATTTCATTTTCAGGAATAAAAGCCGTATCTGCCCCGTCACCCATATCGGCCTGCTTCAGGATATTTTTCTTCTCCATGAATCTGAGGATCGATTCCACCGCGATCTTCGCACTCTCTTCGTCGAGCTTGTCCGTCGCTTTTGTATAGACCGAAAAAGCATCCGTTTCAAAAACCTGCCAGTTATAATTCAGCGTTGTGGTATCGTACGGTTTCGGGGTCCTCATTACAAGGTAGGGAAGCCCGAAAAGATAACCGTCATCCGGTTTGGTATATCCCGTATTCATTAATCTTACATGCGGCAGGAATTCCCCCGGTATATAAAAGCTCGCCAGCTGTATCCCATATCTGTGTCCCCTCAGCACTTTGAATATATTCGCGGCCAGCCGCTGTGTCGTTTCCCCCTCATCATACCCGGGAAACATTCTGTTGATATCCGTATTATCCACCGGCCAGAACCGTTTCCCCACATTCATTGAAAACTGGCTTGCAGTCGGGATCACCTGTATACCGTAACGATTGCTTATGACCCCTTTCTCTTCCAGTTCCTTTAAGCGGCGGACAAGCTTGGCACATATATACATCTGCTGAAATTCGTCCCCTCGCATCGCCCCCATTATCGCGATAGTTTTTTCCTCTCCTCCGAACCTGAAGCCGTAAACCGGGATCTTCTGCCTGTACGGAAGAGCATCTGTTTCAAAAAGTACTTCCTGTATCATTATTCGAACCTCCCAAAACCCTGGCGATCAAAGAACCGTCATAGACTACCGGATACTCCCTCAGGGTAAATACAAATCCGTTGATGGGACTTTCAAGCTCTTCCTTGACGGCACCATCAAGAGGATCTACTACCGCGCCGATAAGCTCCTTTTTCCTTACCCGCTTTCCATGTTTGATATATGGCAGAAACAGCCCTGAGCTATCGGCATTAACAAAACCGACATGCCCGTCCGTGCTTATGATCGGGGGTTTGGTAGGAGCTTCTTCTCCCTCCCACATTCCCATTTTTTTCATGGTTGCGAGGAGTCCGTCTATCAACTGATTTCCATAATCCTGCGTGATCCGCATTCCCACCCCCATCTCGACGACAAGTGTGGGGGTTCCGGCTTCATTCAGGCTGTATGCCAAAGTACTTTGAAGGACCGTTGCAGAGGAATGGATCCATACAAAGTCCATATTCATCGTTTTTGCAAAGGGTATAAGGACCTCCGTCGATATCTCATTGATCCTTATCTGCGGGATCTCCCTCAGAAATATATTGCTCGCATGTATATCCACACACAGATCGGCTCCGCAGATATCCTCATATATCCTTTTGACCACATAATCAAATTCCGTGGTATGGGCATTACCCGGAAACATCCGGTTCATATCAAGGTCATACCCCGGGATCCCTCTGTAGATAGTACTGATCCCCAATGGATTATTCGCAGGATAGATGTCTACCGTTCCGTGCAGTTTATCAATGTTTTTTTTAAGGATCCGGTTCAGCTTCCACGTGACGTACTGTCCTTCAAGTTCATCGCCATGGGTACCTGTCACGATACATATCCTTTTTCCGTTGTCCTTACCCGTTCCCTTTATGCTGTTTTTGCGGATGATCAGTTCCTCTCCGACAGGCAGCCCAAGACTTACAACATCTTTTATCATTTTTTCTTTTCCTGTTCTTTTTATGCAGGCAGCGCTTCTTCCAGATAGGAAACCTTCATGTAGATATCCTGACGCTGCATGGCATCCCCCTTAAAGATCCCTCTCTCGACCGGACAATCACTGTAATCCCTTCCCACGCACAACCTGATGTAACTTTCATCGACTTCACAATCCCTTGTCGGATCTATCCCGTACCAGTATCCTTTGCTCCAGATCTCAACCCATGCATGCGTCTCACCTTCTCCGATGGGAAGTCCGCACACATATCTGGCAGGAATGGATGCAAGCCTGCAAAATGAGATCATCACGTGCGCAAAATCCTGACAGACCCCTTTTCTGTGAATAAAAGCTTCGGCAGCCGTGGTCGTGACTCCCGTGCTGCCCGGAACATAATCCATATGCCCGGTGACTGCCCTGGCGATCATCACGGCCTTTTCCTTATCTGTTCCTTTCAGATCAAGCGTATTAAAAAAACGCTCCATATCATCGTTTATATAAGTCAGCTCCGAGGGATATTTATAGCATGGCATTACGGCTTCGCGTGCTTTTAATGAATCATCTCTTATGACCGTCCCGCTCACTTTATACTCAAGCGAATCATGACTCCTGTCGATCCGCCCCGTATATATCCTGTTTCCGAATCCGTCATAGCTGTACTGACCGCCGGTGACTATCGGATAGCTCGTATGGACAAGCTCCTCCACCTGTTGATCCTTTCCGTCGAAAGGAAAGCACCTTAGTAAAAATGCATGATCCGTTACATCGTTTGAAAATACGATTTTGGTCTGATAACTGAATTTTAATCCGGTCATATCTCTCCTCCTTTAAACCACTACCAGGCTTTCGACCGCCCTCAACAATTCTTCCCGTGACACGTTTTCAGACTGATCTCCTCTGTACATATCTATCACCCCTAGTGACATCGCATTTGTCTCAAGACCGGACTTCCTTAGCCGGTTCATCATCTTCTTCATTTCCTTCGGCATCGATTCCAGGTTATATTCAAGACGCAGATACAGGCTTAAACGCTCGATGCTGATCCCGGTCTTAATGATATTTCTGATAAGCTCCTCCTCAATGAAATCATCAAAGCTTCCCCGAAAAGCCATAACATCATCCACGACCCACTGAAGCTCGACACCCGGCGCGGAATCATTATTTGCCAGTTCCAGCGCATTTACCGCCATCTGAAGATATGCCAGAGTCTTTGAGCTTATGGTCTCCCTTAGGACCATTCCGTTGCCAAGCATCTCCTCTGCGGCATGCCTTAAGGAGTAGCTGTTCTCCTTGTCAAAAAGGTATATCTGCATGAAAGATCCCGGATCGGAATACTCACACGGGATCCCTACTCTGTTACAATAATCCACGTGATCTATCGCACTGTTGTCTATCATCCGGTCATACCAGTACATCATGTATCTGGTTATGGAAAGCACTCTTTCGTTATATCTGCCGAGCCAGAACAGTCTGTTTGTTTTTGTTAACGAGACATAATCCATGTATCTTTGAAACCTCCTCCCTGTGACGAATTGACGACAAAGCTGTCCGGATTTCTGGAAAACCTTGTCAGCCCGCTGGGCCATACCTTGGTCGTCTCACCCGCGAGCACAAATGCCCTTAGATCTGCCTTCCTTTCAACCATGGAATCCCCATCAACGATCGGAAGGTCCTGAAAATCGATGATCTCCTGAGATATGAATCTCCTCGGCTCGGCCTTTATCTTCTCGATAAACTCCTTTTTCCTGTCTCCCTTCAGATCCTTTCCAAACACAACTCCGTATCCGCCGGCTTCCGCAACATCTTTTATTACAAGGTCATCAAATCTGTCCAGAGTGTATTTCATGTCCTCCTCATAGTACGGCAGATAGGTGGGCGCATTGCTTAATACCGGCTCTTCGCCCAGATAATACCGGATCATCCTGGGAACAAAATAATAAATTCCCTTATCATCCGCCACCCCGTTCCCGGGAGCGTTTATGAGCGCCACATTACCTGCCCTGAAAGCCGTCATGATCCCGGGGATCCCGATCAGGGATTCTCCCTTAAATGTAAGCGGATCCAGATACTCGTCACTGATCCTTCTGTATATCGCCCCGACTCTTACAGGACCCTTATTTCCTTTATAGTAGGCAATGTTGTTTTCCACATAGATATCATTGCTTTCAGCCAGTACCGAACCGGATTTTTCCGCAAGAAACGAATGCTCAAAGTAAGCGGCATTAAATCTTCCCGGGGTATATATTACATTGATCCCGCCTCTGTTGACGTTATCCATGGTCTCTTTAAGGAGAATTCCGTAATCACGGTTATCGATCACGTTATTTTGCCTGAAAGTCTCAGGAGAACACTTTCTGCAAAGACTTCTTGCGATCAGCGGGTAGGATGCTCCTGACGGGATCCTCAGATTGTCTTCCAGGATATACCACTCCCCGTTATTGCCAAGGACAAGGTCGATCCCCGAAATGTGACTGAAGATCCTCTTGGGCGGCATGAAATTTTCGCATGCCGACAGATATCCGGGTGACCGGTAAATAAACTCCTCAGGGATCACCCCATCCCTCAGTATCATTTTTTCACCATAGATATCTGCAAGGAATAAATTCAATGCGTTGACACGCTGTATAAGTCCCGTCTCAAGTTTTTTATATTCCTCAGCGCTTATCTTTCGCGGGACAGGATCAAAAGGAAAGAGACGTTCCAAAAATTCACCGTTCTTATATATGCCAAATTTAACCCCGTATCTGGCCATCTGACTGTTTATCTGATTTTTATGGCTTAGCAGTCTCTCCATATCATCACCTCTGTTCCTGTTATAAAAAAATCCGAACAGAATACTCTGTCCGGACACCATTGTCACTGTCTGATAATCATCACTGAATGATAATTGTCACTGCCTGATATATGTATATTATAATAAAAAAAGGCGCCCCGTATGATCCGAAACGCCTTTGTTTAACAAAAGAAGTATACGACATTTATCAAAATAATGTCAACACGAAATAAAAAAGATCATGAAAAGATCGAAACTTTATCCCCATCCTAAGACATTCATTACTATCCACATTATGACACCGATGATCATAAGCAGAGCCATCATCTTAAAGAGCATCGAAAACATCTGTGTCTGATTATCTTTTTTGGTATTCCGGTTTTCGTTTATCTGCTCTTTGGCAAATCCCAGAATGGAATCCATCGCGCCTTTCGTATCGATGGTCACATTATCGGCATGCTCTATGTGTGCGTATTTAACATTATAATTGTTAACGGCTTTATCTACCATGAACGTCGCGCCGCAAAAAGGACACTCCGCGGTTTCTTTGGAACTGTCTACCTCAAGCTGCCCTCCGCACTGGGTGCAAAGTGCAGGGACCAGTTTAACATTCTCGCTCATCTGCTTCTCCTTCACTTCTGTTTATGTCTTAAAATTATATCTGATATCGGCTCCCACTTCAATCTGAACCTGAACGTAGCTAAATATATTAATTTTGTGTATAATTAATTATGTTTTATAATACATTGACAGTCAGTTACGGGGAAATTTTACGGGGGAGTTGATTGTTGTGAGCATAAGTGAGGCTAAATTAGCGGAGCGTAAAGAGCACCTTCAAAAGACAGCCTATGAGCTGTACAGTACCAGAACCATCGAAGAGGTTTCAAATCAGGATGTTGCGGATGCCAGTGGCTATGGTATAGCCACTGTGTATCGCTATTTTACCAACAAAAACAATATGGTGGTCGCCGCCTCCGTGTGGGGATGGAAACAGTTTGCCACGGAGAACCGGAATAAAAGAGCGCGCATAAACCTTTTGAAAAAACGCGCGATCGACAGGCTGAATTTTTTTCTGGATTCCTTTCTTGATCTTTATACCGATCACAAGGATCTTTTAAGATTCAATCAGATGTTTAATCTGTATATCCAATCCTCCGGCATGAGCGTCGAGGAACTGGATCCGTATGAACGTATGATAGCAAAGCTCGAAGCGGAATTTCACGACCTGTATGAAGCTGCGAAAAAAGACGGGACCGTGAGGACTGATATCTCTGAGGCTGTGATGTTTTCAACGATTCTTCATCTGATGCTTGCATCCGTGACAAGATATGCGGTCGGACTTGTATATAAACCGAAAAAAGGCTTCAACGATATCAAAGAGTTAAAACGCCTGAAGGAAATGATGCTCAAGGAGTTCAGTTCCAATGATCCCCCGAAAGGATGATCCTCTTCTGACTGATACTTTGTCGTTTATACCTCAAACCTTCCATTTGCGGGACCATAGCGCCACCGCTTCATCACGCTTCCTGTACAGGGTCACTAACAGGATACCTGCTATTATAACGCCTGCAAACAGATCGACAAAGTTTTCCCAGCCGGTAAAACCGTTTGTATTACCAATATCCGCAGCACATGCTATATCATATACGGAATGAATAAGCATGGTCGGAAGTATGCTTCCCGAAAGAGTGAACACTACTCCGAAGGCAATTCCGATCATTGTTGCAAATATGATCTGACCTATACCCCCGAGCGTATCTTCGGTTACATTCAGGTTGATAATATGTGAAAGGCCAAAGACTACTCCGGAAAAGACAGCAGGGATCCATATTTTCTTTTCACTCTTAAAGCTGCGCAACAGCAGCGCACATCCCAGTCCACGACAGGCCTCCTCCTCCCCTACCCCGGAAAGGATCGCCACGAGCACCATATCCAGATTCGGAAGAGCATATTCCGATAATCCTATGAACCCTTTAAGCGGCAGCCAGACCGCCCAAGTTATTATGAATGGCAGCAAAAGCTTAAGTCCGTAGGCAAAGCCGGAGAGCTTTACGCTTCCTTCATACTCCGGGCTGAACCAGAGCTTAAACAACAGCAGTATCAAAAAAGATACCGCAACTCGTATGATCGCGTATATAATACTAAAGGATTCGCCGGGAACGATCGGGAGAAGTGTGATCCCATAAGCCAACCCCAGATCCACCAGATTCATAGATGCCAGCATCAGCAATATCGCTGAAACCATCGGCAGTTTATCGACCAAAATATGCTTTCTCATAAAAATACCTTTTTTTCTTTATCTTTACGGTTCTACCTTTATAGTTCTACGTTCACAGCTCTACCCTCTCAGGTCTACCTTCTCAGCTCTACCTTCTCAGCTCTACGTTCACAGCTCTACCTTCACAGCTCTACGTTCACAGCTCTACACTTACAGTTCTATCTTTACCGTCTCCCCGGGCATTGCCTGACAGGCAAGTCGGATCCCCTGCTCTAACTCTTCTTCGGTGAGCTGGATCTTGTCCATGGTACTTATCTTAAGGTTTCCTTCAATGACCTTCACCGTGCATTTACCGCAGTTACCCCTGCCTCCGCACGGAGTCGGGACAGAATAACCCCGGCTTCTGATATATGTTGATACTTGAACATTAGGCGGACATATTAATTCCATGCCATCCTCCCCGGATTATGGTATTGAACATCAGGTAATTGTATGGAACATCGGGTAATGGTACTGAATATTAGGACTCAGTTGCTGTCCCAAGATATTCCTTAAGCTCCGGCAGCAGTTCATCAACATCCCGATATCCCTGCCAGTATAATTCGCCAAGCTTTTCCATATCCCTCTCAAATCTGCTCACCTCGACCTTTTGAGTCGGAGCAACGACAAACACTTTTCCGGCTTTTTCATCCTCTTCAAGTTCATCCATCATTAGATTGAACTTCTCATTGGTCTGACTGATCGCTTCCGCAAATCTTGGGTATTTGTGATAAAAAAGTGATGGGATCGTCTTGTTCCCCTTTTTTCTCCTGTATCCCCGTTCTCTGGTCTTTACCACGATGATCTTTTGTTCATTCATCTCTTTGGCAAGATGATAAGGGATCTTTTCCGCGCATCCCCCATCCAGATAGGGAGTCCCGTTTATGATCACCGGCTTTGTCACATAGGGTACGCTTGCGGACGCCGCCGATGCAAGGAGTATATTTCCACTCTCCTTCTCAAAAAACTCCAGCCCTCCGGTCTCAAGATTGGTCACCCCTACAAAAAGCTTTCTTGGAGTCTCCCGCAGTCTCTTCTTATCGAGCGGCAGATCCTTCACCATACGGTTAAAGAGATATCTGTATCCCATTATCCCTTTTTCATAAAGCATTGCCACCACACCGCAGTATCTCGGATCATGCCTGTAATTAAGATCCACCCTTGCTCCCCATCCGATCTGCCCTACAGTATATCCCAATCCGGACAATGCCCCTGCTGAGATGCCGATAGTCGTCCGTATATTGATGTTATCGATCATCAGACGGTCCAAAACCCCCAGCGTATACAGTCCTCTCCAGCCACCTCCTTCAAGGACCAGACATCCCTCTGTTATGCTGTCATCAGCTCTTCCGGATGGCAGATCC
>JAILQK010000018.1 GCA_024699045.1 Lachnospiraceae bacterium
GCCCGTCACGCTTCGATCCTCTCGGATGTGCCCTCGGTGCTTTCCTTCGTGAAAAGGATCTTTATCGTGAGTATCATAAGCTTCACATCAAGACCCAAAGAGAACTGCTCGATATAGTAAAGATCAAGCTTAAGCTTGTCATAAGGCTTGGTGTTGTATTTTCCGTACAGCTGGGCATAGCCCGTGATCCCCGCCCTGACTTTCATACGGTATGAGAACTCCGGCATCTCCTCCATATATTTACGTATGAACTCCGGCCTTTCAGGTCTCGGTCCCACAAATGACATATCCCCTTTCAGGACATTCAGAAGCTGTGGGAGCTCGTCTATGCGGAGCTTCCTGATCACTTTTCCCACCCGCGTTATCCGGGGATCGTCCTTTGTCGCCAGGACCGCCTTGCCCTTCTTCTCAGCGTCAACGACCATGGAACGGAACTTCAGTATCTCGAATTCCGCGGAATTCTTGGTGCATCTGACCTGTTTGTATAATACCGGCCCACCGTCGGAAAGCTTGATGGCTATGGCGGTTATCAGAAGTATCGGTGATAATATGATCATAAGAAAGAGGGAGAATACTATATCCCAGGTCCTTTTGATGACCCTCTCTTCATACTCGAACGGATTCCCTTCGGTAAGAAGGAGCGGCGTATCAAACATATGCACCGGTTTCGAACCGTTAAGGATGATATCCGATATCTTCGGAGTCACATAGATCCTCTTGCTTGTTTCGTAGCAGTACTTGAATATCCTGTTTCTCAGCTCCGCAGAGATATCCACCAGCATGACGGTCGAATTCCTGTCTATGGCATCCCTTATCGCGGACGGCTTGTCCTCGGAACTGACCATATCTACTATATTGAACTGATCTTTTCGCGTTTTAAGCTTCGGCAGCAGATCGCTCACCGCATCACTCCCGTAGATCAGAAGCACATCATAGGGTCTGAAAAGATGCCGGTACCAGTTCCCCATAAGTGTAATAAACGCAAAGGATACGGCAAACTGCACGACAAAACCGACAATGAGCGCTCTGGGATCCGGAAACATAAGAGACAAAAGGACAAGCAGCACATAAAAAGCAAAATCCGCTATTATGGTCATGAAGAAATGCGAAAACAGGACTTCGCCGTTTTTTCTCACCCCGACGAGCAGCCCTCCGAATACCCTGCCCAGAAAAACGAGCACGACCAGATAGATCCCGGCCATCAGTATATGCCCTCTGAGATAAAGCATGGTACGAAAACCGGTATTATAATATCTGTTCATGATGTAGATAACGACAGCCGTCTCAAATACACAGAGCAGCGCAGCCGTCACCAGCATAAAGAGCCGACGCAGGGCGTCTGAATTTCTCATACTTTCACTTTCCCGATCTGCCTTGATCGTTCCCTCTCAGCTTTTCCCTTTGACGCTAAGTGCGATATACCCCGGGATCCCCGACAGCCGGATACCGAGAGGCAGTCTGTATTCAGATTTATATTTTATGTCAACCAGTTTCCTGAACCGGAGATAATGCGCCGCATACTTGAACTTCATAACGGACCACGGCCAGGACAGCGCTCTCTGATAATAATAGATGAACCATCCCGTAGGAGCCGAAAGCCGCAGCTCTTCGACCCTGTCGGTATAGCCATCCTCCAGAAGCTCACATATCGTCAGTATCTCCGGAAGGACCCTGAAAACGTGTCCCTCGTCTATCCTATCATATACAACATCCTCGGGTACATACTTTTCCCCCTCTATCTCGGGAAAAAGGTCTGCCTTAAGCAGCTCTGTCCTGAAGACCAGAGATGTCTCCCCCTTAAATCCCCTCCGGTAGAGTTCACGGAAAGAGCAGTCACCCCCCTCGGGAAAATAAGTTCCGTACAACGGCTTTTCGGCACTTTCACCTTTGTATGCGATGATGCCGGCATACCTGTTATCGTCTCTTATGCCCTGCCATGTATCCAATATAACATCCACGGCGGTATCTGACAAATGATCATCGGAATCAAGGCACATGAAAAGCTCCGTCTCACAGGCGTTCACTCCGGTATTGTGAGCCCTCATCTTTCCGCCGTTTTCGCGCCTGATATAATTTATGTCAACTAGATTGTCCTTCTGAAAACTTTCCACGACCGCGGGAGTATCGTCAGTAGATCCGTCATCAACGATCAGCCACAAAAAACCGTCGTTTGTCTGTCTTTTCAGGCTCTCATATGCTCTTTTCAGTTCCTCCGCGCGGTTGTATGCGGGAGTAAAAATAGTTATGTCAACCATAATAAGAAATCATACCATTGAGGTGTAAGTCTCCACACTTCGGAATAATCCGGGAGCTCAAAATCCTCTTTTTCTTCCGGATCATAATGCATCACTGTGTGGTTCGCCGTTTCCCCTGCGACAGTCAGTCCGGCCCCCTTAAGATAAGGGACAAGTCCCCCGGCCGTCGACACCACCACGTATTCCGTATGTGTATTTTCAAGAGCGCTCCTGAACCTGTCTTCCGGGATCTTTATCCCAAGAGCAACGACTGCCAGCAGCCGGTGGATGTAATTTCCGTCCTCCATGGCCGTGTCATAGCTGACGTTGCCCGCCATTGCCTCAAGATAGGCCTCTCTGTCGCAGGCGAGAAGGATCGAGGCATCATACTGACGTATCAGCATGTTGTAATCATATTCAAACATCGCGCGGGGATATTCCTCATCCGCGTCCTCATGGATTATCCTCGAAACCTCCGGGATCTCTGTAGGCATATGATAAACCGTGGGAGAAACGATGTACCCTCCCTTGTACAAAAAAGAACCGCCCGCCACAAGCAGGCACAGCATAAATACGACTGCGACTGCCATCCTCAGGCCGCGTTTGCGCTTATCTGCGGTCCCGCCTTCCGGATCGCCGGCATATTCGGTAACCGCTACCGCTGCCGCTGCCGCGATACAGACTATTACCGGAGACATCCAAAGAAAACGGTAGTATTCTTTATTCACATCAAAGAACGAATTCAGGATCACCGGGAAAACAGGATTGTAGACCGTGATCGCCATGAGGATAAACTGCGGGATAAAGATCTCCCGCATCCTCTTTGATCTCTTACGGTCGATAAAACAGAGAAATACAAGCGAGACAAGATAAAGGACAAAATATATGTTCCCTTCGTAATACAGCCCTATGCACTTAAAGATATATCCGAAACCCGCTTCGGCTATATTCAGGTTCTGCATTCACTACCTCGGATAAGTATAAAACACGACGATATTCTTTACATACAGTATATAGATCACAGTCAGCGTGATCCCCGGGATCATACAGACCAGCGATCTGGGTATAACGGTCAGATCCTTCTTCAGCAGAGTAAGAGGGATGATCGTGACCCCTATCATGGCCGGGACCAGCATGTTGGCCGAGCTGGACAGCACGGGAGCCCCGAGCGCCACAAGCATGAGCAAAAGCCAGTTGCGCATTTCCTTATTATCCCGCAGCAGACAGGTATAGATATAGAGTATTCCGGGAAGTACCACGTTAGCGAGCAGGCATTTCCCCTCATATGTCCTCGTGGTAAGAAAAGCCGATGTTGTATAGATAGTGATCATAAAGAAATTGGCCACGACCGAGAATAAAATAAAAAGCGTTATCTTTATTGTGTCGGTGTCAAAGAGGCTGCGGCCGAGCATATACAACACCATAACAGTCATTATTATAGCTGTCCCCGCCATCGTTATCTTGCACCAAAGCAGCGGATGCAGCCCAAGCAGACTGCACATGACTGCATCATTCATCGGGAATGTCGCGAAAAAATACCTCATCTCATAATGATCCAGCCAGTCTCCGGTAAACGGATCGTACATATTTATCGTATCCGTCTGTATCGCTGTCGTCGCGCTCCCCACATAGTAGGAAGCATCCAGTGTGAACTGATAATTGATGAGGACCGTCGCGGCGAAGACGATGGTTATGACCGCGATCACTATAAACTCTGTCTTATGCGATGCCGCGAAGCCGAACGCTTTCCGGACCGCCTTTATTGCCCGGCGCCTTGCTCTGAATGCACCCACCGCCGAAAATATGATGAGCACGGCAAGCCATATATATTTCAGCACATGCAGAGGCCTCCATCTCAGCATCACCGGTATACAGCAGAGCGTAAATAAAAGGTAATAAAAAAACAAGCCTGCAAATACAGTCCTTGTCAGGCTCATTTCTCTTTTGCCGGAAGCGGTCAGCACCGAGCCGAAAAGAAAGTAAAGTATAAAGTTAAGGGCTATCAGTCCTGTCGCTGCCGCTGCCATTGCCATTATCGGGAATCGCTCGCTTCCTCTATACGCTGCTCCAGATCCTGAGTAAAACCGTACAGTGTATTGATCTTTGCGTTCAGTCTTATGATCGAAATGATCGAAAATACCGCAAACAGGATAAACACTGCATATCCGGCTATGATCAGCCTCCACTTGGTCTTATTGTCCACTATATCATCCTCCGCATTCTCTTCCGCCGCAACATTTCCTGATGTCGCGATCAGCTTTCCCGCGATATGCTCAAAGACCGGGGATGCCGCTATTATGGCTATCCCGATACAAGCCGCATACATATTGATCCGTTCACCCGAGGTAAAATAAGCGCAGGCTATACATACAGGCACCAGGCATATCAACGCTATCTTCGACCATTTTTTATTGATAAGGAAGAGAACAAACCCTCCCAGCATGATGATCCCGGTCAAAGCTTCAACGCCTCTTTGTCCTGGCTCTTGTACCACTCATACGAAAGCCTGATCCCATCCCTGAGCGAAACCTTCTCTTTCCAGCCGATATCGTGCAGTTTCGAGACATCGAGCAGCTTTCTCGGCGTCCCATCCGGCATGCTGTCGTCCCATACTATCTCTCCCTCAAAGCCTACCGTCTCCTTAACGATCCCGGCAAGATCCTTTATGGTGATCTCTTTGCCCGTACCGATGTTGACATGCTCCTCGCCGCTGTAGTTCTGCAGCAGATACACACAGGCATCGGCCATATCATCCACATAGAGGAACTCCCTCAGGGGAGAGCCTGTCCCCCATAGCGTCACCGTTTTCGCCCCGCTCTCTTTTGCATCATCAAACTTGCGGATGAGAGCCGGCAGCACATGTGAATGCTCCAGGTTGAAATTGTCATTGGGGCCGTACAGATTGGTCGGCATGCAGGAAATGAAATCATCGCCGTACTGCTGCTTAAAGAACCGGCACATCATAAGTCCCGAGATCTTCGCTATAGCATAACCCTCATTTGTTTTCTCCAGCGGTCCCGTGAGTAGCTCCGACTCCGTTATGGGCTGATGCGCCATCCTCGGATAGATACAGGAGCTTCCGAGGAATAACAGCTTTTTAACCTTATATTCATGCGCCGCTCCTATCACATTGCACTGGATCACGGAATTGATATATATAAAATCCGCCGGGGCGGTCTGATTGGCATTTATTCCTCCCACATGAGCTGCGGCGAGCACTACATACTCCGGTCTTTCCTTCTCGAAAAAATCAAAGACCGCCTTCTGGTCCGTCAGATCAAGCTCTTTATGGGTCCTCTTGAGGATATTGGTATAGCCGTCCTTTTCCAAAGCCCGTACTATCGCGCTTCCTACAAGTCCCCTGTGTCCTGCCACATAGATCTTAGCGTTTTTTTCGATCATTTTTCTCTCTCCCTATACCAGTATTCCTATGATGATACCGAGCAGGCATCCGAACGCCACCTGCAGCGGCGTATGTCCCACCAGCACCTTGAGCCTTTTCTCCGGTGTATCGAAATCAGCATAATTCGCGCTGAATATCTCGGTTATCTGATTCAGAAGCTCCGCCTGTTTTCCGGTCTCAAACCTGACTCCCATCGCATCGTACATCACCACGAAAGCCAGCACGAAGGATATCGCAAAAGCCGGAGAGGCCGCTCCTTCATGAATAAACGCCGAAACCGCAAGTCCCGTAACAAAAGCCGAATGAGAACTCGGCATCCCCCCGGAGCCTACCAGTCTCCCGGGATCGAATTTTTTCGTCATCATCAGATTGATGATAGTCTTTATTATCTGAGCAGATGCCCATCCGAGCACCGCCGCCATGAACATCTTATTGTTTAACAGTTCTTGTAGATACGGCATCTATGCCATCACCCTCTCTCTTTGGTCCTGTCGGTTTCGCTCTCACCGGTCTTTATCTCATCGATGATAAAAGGAGGCCTGTTGCGTGTAGCATCAAGGGTCCTCCATAAATATTCTCCTATTATCCCGAGCATGAACATGATGACGCCCGCAGTAAAAAGCACTATGCAGGTCAGCATCGACCATCCTTTTACCGGGACCCCAACCGTGAAATACTCAAGAAAAACTTCTATTATCATTAAAACTGCCAGAATATCAAAGATAACACCCATCCACGTCATGAGACGAATGGGAAGATAAGAAAAACTCAGCAGGGAATCAGCGGCAAGCTTGAATTTCTTTGCCAGAGTCCAGCGGCCCTTGCCCTTCTCCCTTCCCTGTCTGTCAAAATAAACCTTGTCAGTCTGAAAACCTGCCCATAACACCTGGAGAGTCAGCGACGAGTTCTTTTCATCGAACTTTTTCAGGACCTCTATCACCTTTCTGTCGATCAGGTAACAGTCAGTCCCCTCCTCCGGCATGTTTTTGGTTATGAACCGGTTCACTATCTTATAATAAGCGCCTGCCGCAACCTTTTCCCCGGCCGAATCTACCCGGCTCCTTCTTACGGCAAGCACCACATCGTTTCCCTTTTTCCAGCTCTCATACATTTCCGGGATAAGCGCGGAATCCTCCTGCAGATCTGCCTGCTTAGTAACGGCACAGTCTCCCGTACAGGTACTGAAGCCCGCGAGCAGTGCCGCATGCTCCCCGAAATTTCTCGAAAGCTTTACGCACTTCACATGCCCGGGATCCTTCATTCTGATCCGGTTCATTATCTCCCAGGAGTTGTCCCCGGAGCCGTCATCCACCATTACGATCTCATAATCCGGGATCTTCGGTATCACCTTGAGCGAGATATCCTCATACAGATCCTCAAGGTTCTCTTCATTATAATAGACCGGGATTATGATCGAAAGCCTGCTCATTTCAATCCGTCCCCGAAGTACTCTTTAAGCGCATCATGCCAGTCGGCAAATGTATATCCTCCCGTAAGACGGAGCATGTAGTTGTCAAGTATCGAATATGCGGGTCTGGGAGCACTCTGAGGATTGTTGCGTGCATACTCCTCGGTGGTCACATGTCTGACCTTTGTATCCTTTCCTCCAAGCTTCAGCACCTCTTCAGCAAATTCCGCCCAGTTCGTATCGCCTTCACAGGTTCCATGGAAAAGACCGTAATCCTCCCCCGGGAGAAGGCTTCTTATGCATCTAGCAAGTTCCTTTGCGCTGGTAGGCGTCCCGAGCTGGTCCGATACGACCGTAAGCTCATCGTGGGTCTCCGAAAGCCTGAGCATCGTCTTTGCAAAATTATGACCGTCGCCATAGAGCCATGCGGTCCTTATTATATAAAATCTGTCGGAAAACTGTCTGACAAATTCCTCTCCGGCAAGCTTCGTCTTTCCATATACAGAAACCGGTCCGGTGGGATCGAACTCCGTGAGCGGATGATCCGAAACGCCCGGAAATACATAGTCGGTTGATATATGCACCAGCTTTGATCCCGTCTCCGATGCCGCAATGGCCAGATTTCGGGGCCCGATCGCGTTTATCCTCATGGAGAGATCCACATCGCTTTCCTGCTTATCGACCGCCGTATAGGCCGCGCAGTTCAGGATCGCATATGGAGCATTCTCCTTCACAAAAGAGACGACCTGATCGACATCCGTGATATCAAGCTTTATGTCCGCCGTTACATCCGTATTGACGAGCTCATATCTGTCATCCTGAGCAAATTCCCTGTTTACGGCTCTTCCCAGCTGCCCGTTGCAGCCGGTGACTATTACTTTCTTCTTTTCCAATTCGATCTCCTGATCCTGCCGTTTCTACCCTTATTCCGGCTGTTATTCTTCGCGCGTTTCAGGGATCTGCGGCACATGATAAACATATGCTGCGACCTGTCCGCGTGATTGTGGATTCATGTCGACAAACATACAAGATGTAGTATATCATTTGCACCCGTCAAGTGCAAACTTGTATGATGAGCGATAATGAGATAAAATGGCATGAAAACTATGCCGGATAATAAGATCGACATTTCAGGAGTCTGTACATATATGAATCTAAAAGAAGCCTGCCCTGTACTGCATTTTGCGGATCTGGGTGACGAAAGGGGAAAACTGGTCGTTATCGAGGGCGGAGAAGCGATCCCCTTTGAGATCAAAAGAGTTTTTTATATATACGGATCGGACGCGACCGTGGTAAGGGGTCAGCACGCAAACAGAGAGTCGGAATTTGTGCTCATCAACGTCGCGGGCAGCAGCAAGGTGCGCATCACCGACGGGGAAAGCGAGCTTATTATCGAACTGGATAAACCCATGACGGGCGTTTATATTCCCCGAATGCTCTGGAAGGACATGTACGATTTCTCCCCCGACTCGGTGCTCCTGGTATTGGCGAGCACCCATTATGACGGGAAAGAGTATATCAGGGATTACGACGAATATTTAACGGAGATAAACAGGAAATGAGCCGGATAAAAGCCAACAGGATAGATCTTACATATGAAAGATACAGCGATGAATTTGACGAAAAAGCCTTAAGCGTTCTGCGCTCCGGCTGGTTCATCCTGGGCAATGAGCTGAAAGCGTTTGAATCCGAATGGGCTTCATATATCGGCACAAAACACTGTGTAGGTCTTGCCTCAGGTCTCGATGCCCTCTGGATCGCCTTCAGGACTCTCGGGATCACCGCGGGAGACGAGGTGATCGTCTGTTCCAACGCTTATATCGCCTGTGTCATGGGAATAACGATGAACGGTGCAACTCCTGTCTTTGTCGAGCCCGATGAATATGACAACATAGACGCGTCCGGGATAGAGGCAAAGATCACGGACCGCACAAAAGCCATCCTCGCTGTTCATCTTTACGGCCAGTGCTGCGACATGGACAGTATAATGCGCACGGCAAAGGCCCACGGTCTCAAGGTAGTCGAAGACTGTGCCCAGAGCCACGGCAATCACTGGAAAGGCAAAAGAGCCGGTACTTTCGGAGACATAGGCTGCTTCAGCTTCTATCCGACCAAAGGATGCGGGGCCTTCGGAGACGGCGGCGCCGTAGTCACCGATGATTCTGCACTTGCTGAGAAGATACGCGTCTTCCGAAATTACGGAAGTGAAAAAAGATACCACAATACCGTGGTCGGAGCGAACAGCCGTCTTGATGAGATCCAGGCGGGGCTTCTGCGTGTAAAGCTCGGACATCTTGATGAACTGAATGCTGAAAGAGTACGTATCGCCGAAAGATATACAAAAGAAATAGACAATCCCTGCATAAAGGTTCCAAAGGTCCGTCCCGGAGCGGATTCCTCCTGGCACCAGTATGTCATACACTGTGACAGGCGCGACGAACTCATGGATTATCTGGACGGGCAGGGCATTGACACGATAATACACTATCCGATCCCTCCGCATCTGCAGGAGGCCTACAATTATCTGGGATATAAAAAAGGAGACTTCCCCATTGCCGAGAAATACGCAGATGAGGTCTTAAGTCTCCCTATGTACAACGGAATGACCGATGACGACCAGACGATAGTCATCGAAGCGCTCAACCGTTTTTGATCTGACGCAGGTAATTATCCGCTCAGCCGTTTTGATCTGACGTAAGCAATCTGTTCACTCAGCCGTTTTTGATCTGCCCCTCTCCGACCGGTCCGATAACGCCGGCCTTAGCCAGTCTCTCCTTTAATACGGGACCGATGATCGCCGATGCCGCGATCTTTACCATATCCGGAATGATAAAAGGCACTACTCCGGCCATCAGGGCGGCGCCGAATGTCATTCCTGCAGAGAATGCCAGATAACCCGTTCCTATTCCGTAAAGCACCACGGTCGCCGCGATCATGCCGAGCGCTGAGACTATACGGTTCTTATAGTATCTGTCTATCACCGCTCCGGCAATGAGCACCATCGGGATATAACCTATCAGATAGCCTCCGGTAGGTCCCGCAAGCTTTGCCGGCCCGGCCGAAAAACCCGAGAATACAGGAACCCCCGCAAGCCCGAGCAGCAGATAAATAACTATAGCTATTACAGATTTCGACATTCCGAGCACATATACCGTAATAAAGATCGCCAATGTTCCAAGAGATACCGGAACCGGCCCTATCGGCAGCGAGATCGGAGCCAGCACGCAGATCATCGCCGTCATCATGGCTGTCATCACCATATTTCTTGTCTTATCATTCATATCTCAATAGTCTCCTTTTCATATCATCCGTGTTTTTCCGATGATCTTTCAGGCATGATCATCCCTTTCTTATGACCAATGACTCCTCCGATATCATCCGGCTTCGATCGATTATATTAGAACGCCCTTCGATTGTCAACCCGATTTATGCACCGCGGGTGACAAGTCTGCTTTTTCCATAAAAATATCCGGAAAATGCCGTATCTTACATCTTTTCTTGACTATGGACGTCTTAAAAAGTAAAATCTTGACGTTGTAAGTTTAAATAAGTATTAATTGGTAAGGAGGATAAAATGTCTACACAGATCTTTCTGATAGTGGCTATTGCTCTGTATCTGCTAGTAACGATACTAATAGGCATTATCTTTTCAAAGGGGAACGACGACACCGGAGACTTTTATCTCGGCGGCCGCGGACTTTCACCCCTTGTGACAGCCATGAGCGCCGAAGCTTCGGATATGTCCAGCTGGCTTCTTATGGGTATCCCCGGGCTTGCGTATATCAGCGGTCTCGCGGATCCCTTCTGGACCTGCCTCGGTCTCGCGGCAGGAACCTATCTCAACTGGCTCCTTGTATCCAAGAAGCTTAGAAGATACACGGAAAAAGTCGGCGCCATCACTGTCCCCGAGTACTTTTCCAAAAGATACGGGGATGACAGCAATCTGCTCACCGCAGTCTCGGCGGTGATCATCGTCATCTTTTTCATCCCGTATACGGCTTCCGGATTCGCGGCCTGCGGCAAGCTCTTCAATACCCTGTTCGGTGTCAATTATCTTGTCGCCATGATCGCAAGCGCGATAATAATAGCCCTCTATTGCACACTCGGAGGCTTCAAAGCCGTAAGTACAACCGACCTCATGCAGGGCATATGCATGTCAGTAGCGCTCGTTATTGTTATCTGTTTCGGAATCGTTCAGGCCGGAGGCATAGGCGCAGTCATCGATAACGCCAAAGCTCTCCCCGGCTTCTTATCACTTTCGAGCACCTATGATCAGGCAAGCGGTACCGCTCAGCCTTATGGTGTTCTCCGCAGTATCTCGATGCTTGCCTGGGGACTCGGCTACTTCGGTATGCCTCATATCCTTGTCAGGTTCATGGCCATAGACGATCCCGAAAAGCTTAAGATAAGCAGACGGGTAGCCTCCGTATGGGTCGTTATCGCAATGGGTATTGCGATCATCATAGGCATCATCGGACTTGCGCTCAGCAATGCCGGGATCATCCCTTATCTTGAGGGAAGCGGTAATACAGAAAGGGTCATCGTTTACATTTCGGATTACCTTAGCTCCTTCGGCATATTCCCATCTATAATAGCAGGTATTATCCTTGCCGGAATGCTTGCCGCCACGATGTCTACCGCAGACTCTCAGCTTCTTGCCTCAGCCTCAGCGATCTCAAGTGACCTGCTGCAGGGCTTCGGCAAAAAGAAACTGTCTGACGACAATGCGGTCAAGGTAGCTAAGGTGACCGTCCTTATCATCTCGGCGATAGCCGTTGTCATCGCTTATGATCCCAACAGCTCGGTCTTTTCAATAGTATCCTTTGCCTGGGCCGGTTTCGGGGCAACCTTCGGTCCCGTAATGCTCCTCTCTCTTTTCTGGAAGCGCTCCAATAAGCAGGGCGCCATAGCCGGAATGATAGCCGGAGCCATCATGGTATTCCTTTGGAAATATGTTATAAGCGGACTTGGCGGAGCTTTTGCGATCTACGAGCTGCTCCCCGCTTTCCTTGTAGCGCTCCTGGTGAACGTAGTCGTATCGCTTGCCACTCCGGAGCCCTCCAAAGAGATCACCTCAGCCTATGACGAGATCAGATAATACCGGGGCGAATAATACCGGTTCAAATAACATTTCCATATTATGATAAAAAGATCACCCATGACAGTTTCATGGGTGATCTTTTATTTTGTCTTATCTGATCTCCGGATCTCATCCGGTTCCGCGAGCTTATCCGGTTTCCGGATCTCATCCGTGGCAGCGCTTTGGGCGCCTGCTGTCTCAGAATGTCTTTCAGCCTCTGAGTACGTTTGATACGGTCGACTGCGATATATCCATCATGCTTGCTATCATCTCCTGTGTTAGATCCGGACTGTCCGCAAGCATCCTTATCACTTCGTTCCTCTCTGAAG
>JAILQK010000056.1 GCA_024699045.1 Lachnospiraceae bacterium
TTTGCGCTCGTGAGTCTCGGGAGCGCGGTAGCTACAGCCTTGAACATATATCTGGCGGCTCTTCCCGGGCTTAACGCCGATGTAAGCCGTATCCCGGCGGCCGTTGTGAGCGGTATAGGTTTTCTGGGCGCAGGCACGATCCTTGTCACCGGGAGACAGCAGATAAAGGGACTTACGACTGCAGCTTCCCTGTGGGTGACTGCAAGCATGGGAATGGTCATCGGCGGCGGATATATCATAGTGGGTGTACTGACCTTTTTGCTCATTACGGCAGTAAATATCGTCCCGGCGCAGATAAGCCAGTTAGCCGAGGATTACGGAAAATATATGAGCATATATGTCGAGGTGGAAAAGGCGGAAGGAGCAAAGAGATTATCGAAATGGATCTCGGAGCAGGGTCATACCGTGAGCAGTATGACCAAGAGCAAGGAAAAAACGCTTAACCCCTCGGATGCTGCGCTTTTATTGGATATCGCGCTTCAGAATAAGCAATCCCACAGTGAATTTGTGAATTCTCTGCATGACCTGGAATTTGTAAATTACGTGGAGGAGATATGATCCGGGTTATTCAGCCCACTATAGATCAGGAGGAGATAATATATGTCGGTTGAGGCCTATATCAACCCCGATTTCGGGTGGACGGAGAAGTTATTTTTTCTTATCGCTGCTGTTTTAGGCATTTCCGTATGTGTTTTTATTGTTCTTTTAGTCGCAAAACTCTCACGGGACGGAGACAGTTACTATGATCGCTCGAGGAACAGGGTACAGAGATTTTACGAGCTTATCATATCCGGCACCTCGGTCATGTCTTTTGCATGCTCTTATGTGATACTGAATCATATATACTCAATCCTTCAGGGACAGGATGTTCCGTTTACCTCGATCTGGGAGAACTGGAAGGATTTTATCCTGCTGCTTCTGATCTGCCTGTCGTGTGTTCTTAATACGCTCCTGGACAGGCTTATAATCCCTCTCAGGCTTATAGATAAGGGAGAGAAAGCATCGATAAGGATGCTCAGCATGTTTTACGCGATCTTCATCCTGGTGTTTTTGAACCTTATAGGAGATGAGAGCGAATACAGTCCGGTAATGATGTACTATCTGGGACTCATGGTGGGACGGTTTGTTTACTTTGATGCTTCGTTTACCGACTTTATCGAGGCGGTCAAAAACCTTTTCAGGAATCTTCCCCTCCTGCTTCTCGGACTCGGACTTACAGGCATACTTACCTTCCTCGGATTCGACTGGGGTTATCTCCTGGAACGCAATTATTATATAGTAGGGATCTTTTATACCCAGCTTTTCATGCTCGTTTCGGTATTCATACTGCATCACAGTCATATCCTTGACCTTCTGATCAGAAAGCCTGCCGAAGATACGGGGGATCCATCCTCCGATGAGTACGCCTATGATGACGGCTATGATGATCTGTATGAGGATGAGGATGATGAGGATTACAGATACGATGACGAGGATGATTATGATGCGGATGATTACTATGAGTAGGATCTCAAATTAAAATTTAGCAGTAGCCAAGCTTGAGATTTTGTGGTATTGTAGTAGTCGTCTGTGTTTGTAGCTCAGCTGGATAGAGCATCGGCCTTCTAAGCCGAGGGTCCAGGGTTCGAATCCCTGCAAGCACATTCGTGGTGGATATAGCGTAGTTGGTTAACGCGCCAGATTGTGGTTCTGGAGACCGAGGGTTCGAGTCCCTCTATCCACCCTTCTTCGCGGAGTCAGGCGGAGATAGATGCGCGGTCCAGTATGCGGGCTATATTGTAGGGCTATAGCCAAGCGGTAAGGCACAGCACTTTGACTGCTGCATTCGCTGGTCCGAATCCAGCTAGCCCTGTAGGTGACACTAGCTCAGTCGGTAGAGCACCTGACTTTTAATCAGGTTGTCGGGGGTTCGATTCCCCCGTGTCACACTAAACTGAAGGCTGGGGCTGAAGCCCCGGCCTTTTTCTTTCGTAAGCGGGAAGTATGATCTTACGGGAAGGGGGATATGTGAATGAAGATAACATTTGTAGGGGCCGATCATGAGGTCACCGGCAGCTGCCATTATCTTGAAGCCTGCGGCAGACACATTCTTGTGGATTACGGCATGGAGCAGGGGAAGGATCTTTTCGAGAATATAGACATCCCCGTAGAGGCCTCCCGGATCGATTATGTATTCCTTACACATGCGCATATCGATCACTCGGGCCTGCTTCCTCTTTTGTCGAAAAACGGCTTTTCGGGAAAGATCTATGCAACCGAGGCCACCGCGGATCTCGCCGGGATAATGCTCCGTGATTCGGCGCATATCCAGACTTTTGAGGCTGAATGGAGAAACCGTAAGGCCAAACGGAGTAAAGACATCCCTCTTTTTACCCCTCTGTATGATATGGAAAACGCGGTCAAAGCCATAGACAGCTTTGTACCGGTACCGTATGCAACAAAGACCACGGTCGAAGAAGGGATAGAAGTAAGATTTACCGACGTAGGTCATCTGCTTGGCTCGGCGGCGGTGGAGCTCTGGCTCACGGAAGACGGTGTCACAAAGAAGATCGTGTTTTCCGGAGACCTGGGTAATAAAGACCAGCCGCTCCTCAAGGATCCCGAGTATGTCAGGGAAGCGGATTATGTGCTCGTAGAGTCGACATACGGGGACAGAGAACACTCGGCCGAAAGAGTAGACTATATCAGCGAGCTCTCAAGGATACTCGAGACTACGTTTGCAAGAGGCGGAAACGTGGTGATACCGTCGTTTGCCGTAGGGCGTACCCAGGAGATCCTTTATTTTATAAGAGAGATCAAGCAGCAGGGTCTGGTGCATACAAATCCCGGATTCAAGGTGTTTGTGGATTCGCCTTTGGCAGTAGACGCTACCGAGGTCTTTCATAAGAATGAGAAATCCTGCTTTGATGAGGAGGCGATAAGCTTCGTTGAGAAGGGGATCAATCCGCTGGATTTCCCCGGACTGAGTCTTGCGATCACGACCGACGAATCCAGGGAGATCAATGATATCGATGAACCCAAGGTGATAATATCCGCTTCGGGAATGTGCGATGCCGGACGTATCAGACATCATCTCAAGCATAATCTGTGGAGATCCGAGTGCACGATCTTATTTGTAGGATATCAGTCCGTCGGGACGCTCGGAAGAGCCCTTGTTGACGGAGCCGAGAAGGTAAAGCTTTTCGGGGAGGAGATAGACGTGAAGGCGGAGATCACAAAGCTTGCAGGTCTTTCGGGACATGCCGACAGGACCGGACTCCTCGACTGGATGAGGGGCTTTGAAAGCAAGCCGTCCATGGTCTTTGTAGTCCACGGTGAGGACAGTGTGACGGAGATCTTTGCAAAGACGCTCAAGGATGAACTGGGGCTGGAGGCCTATGCGCCTTATTCGGGCACACAGTATGATCTGATCGCCGGAACCTTTATTAAGGAAGCGGAGGGCATCAGAAAAGCCAGGAGTGAGAAGCATACCGGTAATCCTGTATTTGACAGACTGCTCGCGGCAGGTCAGAGACTCCTGTCGATCATACGCAAGAATGAGCATATATCCAATAAGGATCTTGCAAAGTTTGCCGACCAGATCGATGCATTGTCCGATAAATGGGGCTGATCGATAATCAGAAGGAAGAGGTGACCATGAAAGCGATCGTGGCTGTAGATAAAAACTGGGGGATAGGACTTAAAGGAAAGCTTCTGGTGCAGATCCCCGCAGACCAGAAATATTTCAGAGAGACTACCATGGGACATGTGGTCGTCATGGGAAGAAAGACGCTTGAGAGCTTTCCGGGCAAAGCTCCTTTGAAGGGCAGGGTCAACATCGTGCTTACCGGGGGAGGGACAAGCCTTCCCGATGGAATAGAGATCGCGCACGATACGGATGAGCTCATGGCGATCCTTAAGCGATATGAGGGGGAGGAGATCTACTGTATCGGAGGCGCGAGGGTGTATGAGGAGCTGCTTCCTTATTGTGATGAGTGTCTGGTGACAAAGATAGACGAAAGCTATGAGGCGGATGCGTTCTTTCCCGATCTCGACAAGGATCCGGAATGGGAGATCGTGGAGGATGAGAGCAGCCGGGAGGAGCATACATACTTTGATCTGATCTATCATTTTATGATATACAGAAGGCGGAGCGCCACATAAATCGGAAGGAGTAAAAGTATAAATGGGAATTTATGAGGAACTTCAGGAAAGAGGGCTGATCGCCCAGGTTACGGATGAAAAAGAGATAAGGGAGCTCATAAACGGAGGAGGCGCCAAGTTTTATATCGGCTTCGACCCGACGGCGGATTCGCTTCATGTGGGTCATTTCATGGCACTCTGTCTGATGAAGAGACTGCAGCTTGCAGGCAATAAACCCGTAGTCCTTATCGGAGGCGGGACCGGCTATATCGGCGACCCATCGGGACGGACCGATATGAGATCCATGATGACTCCCGAGACGATACAGCATAACTGCGATTGTTTCAGGAAGCAGATGGAGAGGTTCATAGAGTTCGGAGAGGACAAGGCCATAATGGTAAACAATGCCGACTGGCTTTTGTCTCTTAATTATATAGATCTGCTCCGGGAGGTCGGAGCACATTTTTCCGTGAACAATATGCTCCGGGCGGAATGCTATAAGCAGAGAATGGAAAAAGGTCTTTCATTCCTTGAATTCAACTATATGATCATGCAGGCATATGATTTCTGGCATCTGCATGAGGAGTACGGCGTGAACATGCAGTTCGGAGGTGATGACCAGTGGAGCAATATGCTGGCGGGAACGGAGCTCATACGCCGCAAGAGCGGTGATGACTGCTACGCCATGACCCAGACACTGCTGCTGAACAACGAGGGGAAGAAGATGGGCAAGACCGCCAAGGGGGCAGTTTGGCTCGATCCCGAGAAGACATCTCCTTACGATTTCTATCAGTACTGGCGCAACGTCGACGATGCGGATGTCATGATGTGCTTCAGGCTGCTTACCTTCCTTTCGCTGGACGAGATCAGGGATATCGAGAAGTGGGATGACAGCAGGATAAACGAAAAGAAGGAGTTGCTTGCACATGAGCTTACCGAGCTGGTACACGGCAAGGAAGAGGCTGACCGTGCGCAGGAGACTGCAAGGGGGATATTCTCCGGGAACATGGATGTGGAGAATATGCCGGTCGCGACATTGTCGGAGAGTGACTTCAAGGACGGCGCAACGGATATCCTCCAGCTTATGGTGGCGGCAGGATTTTCCCCGACCCGGTCGGATGCGAGAAGACTCGTGCAGCAGGGAGGAGTTTCCGTGGATGATGTAAAGGTTACGGATCCCAGACAAACCTATGACAGGGATGCGCTTGCGGATGGGATCGTACTGAAAAAAGGAAAGAAGGCTTTCAAAAGGATAACCCTTTGACGAGCCTTATATGGGGCATTTACATTTGAGCCCTGCTGTGGTATTGTGTTAATTCGTTGTGTGATTTGCAAGTGATCGATCATAGGAGAAGTAGCATATGAAAAGGAAAATTATTTCGCTGGTTCTTGCGGCAATGATGCTTACCGGAATACTTACGGGGTGTGGAAACAAGGAGTCGGCATCCGATAGTGATGTCGAGTATATCAAGGGGAAGGGAAGCCTGATAGTTGGCATCACGGATTTTGCCCCGATGGATTATAAGGATGACAACGGGAAATGGATCGGCTTTGATGCGGACCTTGCAAGGCTTGTCGGAGAGGATCTGGGAGTCGAGGTTCAGTTCGTTGAGATCGACTGGGACAACAAGATCCTGGAGCTTGATAACAAGAGCATAGATGTGGTCTGGAACGGGATGACCCTCACGGATGAGGTCGCTTCGGCCATGGCTTGTACCAAGCCTTATCTCAATAACGCACAGACGGTCGTGGTAAAAGCCGACAAGGCATCCGAATACAAGACAGTCGATGATGTAAAGGGACTGAAATTCGCTGTGGAGGCAGGTTCCGCCGGAGAGGCTGCGGCAGAGGAAAACGGTTTTGAATATACGGCCATCACCTCTCAGGCAGATACTCTTATGGAAGTGGAAGCAGGGACCTCGGATGCATCCATAATCGATTCTCTTATGGCAGGAGCGATGGTAGGCGAGGGTACGAGTTACGACGATCTGAAGAATACCGTTAACCTCACATCCGAAGAGTATGTCGTGGGGTGTCGGAAAGGCTCTGACCTTGCAGCATATATAGATGACGAGATAAAGAAATATACCGATGACGGTACGATCAAGACCATTGCCGAGGAATACGGAGTTCAGGAGGCATTGGTGAAGTAAGCTATGTTTCAGATCGTAACGCTTACTTTATTAGAGGGGTTTCGGCATACCTTAAGGCTGTTTTTCCTCACGCTGCTCTTCTCTTTGCCTTTGGGGCTGTTGATCAGTTTCGGATCGATGTCAAAGCTGAAAGCTCTGAAAGGACCGGTGCGACTGATCATCTGGGTAGTAAGAGGTACGCCGCTCATGCTCCAGCTCCTCGTGATCTATTATGGTCCGGGGATACTATTGCATAACAACATATGGGGCTCCGGCGACAATGGAAGATTTATCGCGGCACTCGTCGCATTTGTGATCAATTATTCGTGTTATTTCTCCGAGATCTACAGAGGAGGGATACAGTCGATACCGATCGGACAGTATGAGGCGGGAGAAGTGCTGGGAATGACAAAGCGCCAGATCTTTTTCAAGGTGATACTCCTGCAGGTCATAAAAAGGATAGTGCCGCCCATATCAAACGAGATAATCACACTTGTGAAGGACACGTCTCTTGCGAGAGTCATAGCGGTATATGAGATCATCTGGGAAGGACAGTCATATATAAAGAGCGCGGGGATAATCTGGCCTTTGTTCTATACCGGAGTGTTCTATCTGTTGTTTTCGGGACTGCTCACCCTGTTGTTCAGAAGGATTGAGCGAAAGCTCTCTTATTTCAGATAGGGTATAGAAGATGGCCATACTTGAAGTGAGAAATCTAAAAAAGAGCTTTGATTCTGTCGAAGTGATCCATGATATAAGCTTTTCCATGGAAGAGGGAGAAACGCTTACGATAATCGGATCATCCGGATCGGGAAAGACCACGCTTCTTCGGTGCCTGAATTTTCTGGAGAGTCCGGACTCAGGCATGATCAAGGTTAAGGGAGAAGAGCTTCTTTGCAACGAAACGCTCTCGGGAATGTCGGAGAAGATCCTGAGAAGAAAGCGACTGCATTTCGGACTGGTATTTCAGTCATTTAATCTGTTCCCGCAGTATACGGCGCTCGAGAATATAATGCTTGCGCCTACGCTCCTTGCGAAGAGTGACAGCTCGTTTGATGCTTCGGGGATAGAGGATAACGCAAAACAGCTGCTCGATCAGATGGGACTTTCGGACCGGATGGATAATTACCCCCACGAGCTTTCCGGAGGACAGCAGCAGAGAGTGGCGATCGCAAGAGCGATGGCGCTTCGCCCCGATATATTGTGTTTCGATGAGCCTACATCGGCTTTGGATCCGGAGCTTACCGGAGAGGTGCTCAGGGTCATCAAGGATCTTGCCGGAAAACATATGACAATGATAATCGTCACTCATGAAATGGCCTTTGCAAGGGATGTATCCGACAGGGTCATATTTATGGATAACGGGATCATAGCCGAGGAAGGAAGCCCGGCTGAGGTTATAGATAATCCGCAGAATGAGAGAACGATACAGTTCTTATCCAATTATAAAAAGAACATTTAGGATTTGGTTTCAAGGGAGGAAGAAATGAAGAAAAGGATCTCGTTGGTTTTGGCTTTGATGATGTCCGTGACGGTCGTATTGGCCGGCTGCGGTGACAAAGAAGAGGAGGCGGCGACGGAAGTGACCGAAGTCCCGACCGAGATATCGATAGTCTCGGATGTGGAGGATTCATCAACGGTATCTGCGCCCGAGCCGGCAACCGAGGAGGTTTACGATTTTGGGCAGGTGAATCCGGAGGACATCGCGGCGACTGTCTCGGAGCCTCAGGTTGAAGAAACGGTCGAAGAGGCTGAGCCTCAGACTGATGAGTTTGGCGTGACCGCTATGGCGGATGCAAAGATGTACGCGAAGGAGAAGGTCCGTATAAGGAGAGAGCCGAACACGGATTCCGAGATCGCGGGAAACCTGAATACGGGCGATGAAGTTACGGTAAACGGTAAGACGGATGAATGGAGCCGCATTTCCAAAAACGGTGAGAATCTTTACGTGAAGTCAGAGTATCTGACGGATACAAAGCCCGAGAAGACAGAAGAGACAGCTGACGCGGATCAGAATGCGGATGCACAGACAACCGATGCGAATGCAGCGGCGACAACGACGACAGATGCAGCGGCGCAGCAGGCAGCTGACGCGGCAGCGCAGACGGCAGCGGCGCAGCAGGCGGCAAACGATGAAGCGGCATCACAGGCGGCAGCCGCAGCAGCGGCGGCAGCAGCTACTACAAGTGCGGCGTCCTATGATGTGAACGGATTGAAGGTAACGGCAGAGGAATATAAGGTTCTTCTTGATACATGGAGATGGGCAACCGCAAACGGAACCGATGAAGAGGCAAGAGAATATGT
>JAILQK010000112.1 GCA_024699045.1 Lachnospiraceae bacterium
AAGATCAGGAATAATAAATAAGAGAAAGGATCCTCATGAATTCTGCGATCGTTACATTTACCGATGAAGGGCGAAAGCTTTCCGAAAAGATAAGAGAAGAGATATCCATCTTTTCCGAGGCAAAGGTATACCATGCTCATGGAGATGAAGAAGGTGATTTACATAACTTCATCCAGAGCAATTTTACAAAGGGCGGCGTCATCCTTTTTGTAGGAGCGATGGGTATAGCGGTGCGTCTCATAGCTCCGTTTGTAGAGGACAAGACGACCGATCCTGCCGTCGTTGTGATCGATGAAAAAGGAAAATACGTTATACCGATACTTTCGGGACATATTGGCGGAGCGAACGAGATCAGCGGGAAGATCGCAGCCGGCATGGGGGCGATCCCGGTCATCACTACCGCTACCGATCTGAACGGTAAGTTTGCGGTAGATATCTATGCAAAGGAGAACGGGCTGGAGCTTCCGGCGAAGGCGGATATAGTGGAGATCTCTTCCAGAGTGCTACATGGAGAGGAAGTAAAGATTAAAAACGACCCTTCGGAGGATTCGGTTTACATAACTATAAACGAGGCGGTTTACAGGCTTAAGAGAAGACCGTATGTGCTTGGGATCGGGTGCAAAAAGGGAGTCAGATACTCTCAGATCGAGGCATATATCGGCTCGGTGCTTCAGGACTGCAGACTAAGTCTGTCAGACATAGGTCTTGTGGCGACCATAGATCTCAAAAAGAATGAACCGGGCCTTTTGGAGTGGTGCAGGGAGCACAAGAAGAAGATGCTGACCTTTACGCCCGCCGAGCTGATGAGACAGGAGGGAGACTTTTCAGGTTCTGATTTTGTGAAACAGACCACCGGAGCGGATAATGTCTGCGAAAGAGCGGTGGTTGCGGCAGGATGCAGGATCTTTGCCAAGAAGATGTCAAACTACGGGATAACCGTAGCCATAGGGATCAGGGAAAAGGCCGGGGATGAGTCATAAGCTGTATGTTGTCGGACTTGGTCCCGGAAATGAAGGCGCAATGACCGCTGATGCGGCGGAGGCTCTGGAGGATTCAGAAGTCCTGGTCGGCTATTCGGTTTACATAAATCTAATCCCGCCTGAGCGCTTGCGCTCCGGAGAAATCTATTCTTCAGGGATGGGGACAGAAGTGGAGCGGTGCAGGTATGCGCTGGATCAGGCGGCGGAGGGAAGGACGACCGCGCTGGTCTGCGGGGGAGATCCCGGAGTTTACGGGATGGCAAGCCTTATATATGGGTTGACGGCGTCATCAGGCGACGGACCTGAAGGAATGAAAGAGGAAAAATATCGTCAGGTTGACATAATTATTATTCCGGGCGTCACTGCGGCGCTTTCGGGAGCGGCTGTCCTCGGGGCACCGGTCGGCAATGATTTTGCGGTTATATCCCTTTCAACGGCGCTCACCCCCTGGGAAGTGATCGAAGCAAGACTTGCCGCGGCGGCAAAGGCGGATTTTGTCATTGTATTGTATAATCCGGCAAGCCGTTCAAGACAGGATACATTAAGAAGAGCCTGTGATATAATCTCAGAGCATACAGGCAGAGACCGCATCGCCGGCTATGTCAGAAATGCCGGCAGGAAAGGCGAGGAATATGCCGTGACCACGGTCGGAGAGATCGGGGATATGCAGCTTGATATGTTCTGCACGGTTTTTATCGGATCGTCAGCAACTGAAGTAATAAACGGAAAAATGATAACAGGAAGGAAGTACAGACTTTGAGCAGAATACTGATATTTGCCGGAACATCGGAGGGTAGAAAGCTGGCGGAAAAGATCTCGCTTGCTGGAGCCAGCGCTTTGGTATGTGTTGCCACGGAATACGGAATGCAGGTCATGCCGGAGCTTGACGGGATAGAGGTCCAGCAGGGCAGACTGACCGAAAATCAGATGGAAGAGCTCATGGAGAGCGAAGAATTCATCTGTGTCGTGGATGCGACCCACCCCTATGCGACTATAGCATCGGAGAATATTAAAGCGGCGGCTGATGCCAGTCTCCTTGATTATCTGAGACTCAAAAGGGATACCGGAAGAAATACCGATTATACCAAGCCGGGAGTGCATTATTTTGATGATAACGAGTCCTGCGCGATAGCGCTGGAGGGAACCCGGGGAAATGTGCTCCTGACCATAGGGATCAAGGAATTGCCTATATATACGAGGAGGGGCTCCCTTAAAGGGAGACTCGTGGCAAGGATACTTCCCGGAAGCGAGAGCATGAAATACTGCGAGTCGCTGGGACTTGGGGGCAGGGATATCATAGCCATGCAGGGCCCTTTCAGTAAGGAAATGAATGTGGCGCAGGTAAACGATTACCGGATATCGGTCCTTGTTACCAAGATGACGGGGCAGGCCGGCGGGTTTTTTGAGAAGGCGCTTGCTGCCGATGATACGGAGATAAGTCTTTTTGTGGTAGGAAATCCTGATGCGACCGAGGGGATGAGTTTTGATGAGGTCTGCAGAAGACTTACCACCATGACGGGACTTAAGATAGGAAGAGACAGGCAGTTTGAGGTTTCGGTAATAGGCTGCGGCATGGGAAATGAAGGCTCCCTTACAGGAGAAGCCCGTTCGGCGATAAACGATGCGGATTACATATTCGGATCAAAGCGTCTGGTCGAAATCTACGGAAAAGCAAAACAGAGCTTTCCGTTTTACCGGCCGATAGATATAATCCAGTATCTTGACCGTCTGTCTTCCTCGCTGGCCGACGATACGATAAAGGCAGTGGTCCTTTATTCCGGAGATTCAGGGTTTTACAGCGCTACCAGTGTCCTGATCCCGGCTCTTGATGAATGGAAGGCGGAGCAGAAGGGCCGTGGGACAACGGTTTACATAAAACAAATCCCGGGAGTATCTTCCATATCGGCACTTTCATCTATAATGGGAATAACCTATGAAAACAGCAATATCATCTCTTTGCACGGGGCTGAGCAGGATCATGCCTCGGACATGAATGTGGTCACTTCGGTGAGGAATAATGAAAAAACCTTCCTTCTGATGACCAAGCCGTCGGATTACGTATATTACGGTCAGCTTCTGACAGATGCCCGTCTGGGAAATGCAAAACTTGTCATGGGCGTTAATCTGGGATCGAATGATGTGAAACTTTATGCGAGAACGGCTGAGGGTGCGGCAGCGCTTGAAGAGGAATTTCCGGCAGGGCTTGCCACGATGTATATCTATAATGAAGAACCGTTCGTTTCATCCGGATTTGCGCTCAAGGATACGGATTATATCCGCAGGGAAGGGATCCCCATGACTAAGGAGGAGATCAGGTTCGTGATCCTCGGAAAGCTTGGACTTAAAAAAGGAGAGATCTTCTATGATATAGGAGGAGGTACCGGAGCTATATCGGTGGCGGCGGCAGGAATATCTGATGATATTCATGTCTATACCATAGAACAGGACAGTGAGGCTGCGGATCTTATCGAGGAAAACAGGAATAAATTCGGCAGGGACAATATAACCGTGATAAGAGGGAGCGCACCGGAGGAATTCGATGTACTTCCGAAGCCCGATGCAGCATTTATCGGCGGATCCCAGGGAAGAATGAGAGAGATCATAAGGGGAGTCCGAGATAAGAACAGGTCAGTCAGACTTGTGGTATCGGCCGTTACGATTGAAACAGTCAGCGAGATCATGGAGATAATGGCTGAGATCCCCAATTCTTCAGTTGACATAATTCAAATGAACATAGCAAAAACGAAGACGATAGACAAATACCATGTCATAAATGCCCTCAATCCTATATTTATCGCATGCATCGCGTTTGATGACCAGCCTAACCAAAAGCCGGGAACGTATGAAAAGCAATTGGAGACAAGTTGACATAACACCTCGAAAGACGTTTTGCCTTGCTTCGCCCCGCAGCGGAAGCGGAAAAACAACGATAACCTGCGGGGTAATACGGGCATTCCTCGACCGGGGAATGAGAGTTCAGACTTTTAAGGCGGGTCCCGATTACATAGATCCGTTATTTCATGATAAGGTTTTTTCAGACAGCAGTTATTCCACTCTTGGTTTACATAATTCACATGGCGCTCGGGAAACAGCGGAAAAAAGCTTCTCAAGGCCTGCGTTAAGGCGATGCGAGAATCTGGATCCGTTTTTTTCCGATCCCGATACACTCGTTGATATTTTTGTCAAAGCATCAGCGGAGGCGGAGATCTCAGTGATCGAAGGCGTTATGGGCTTGTATGACGGGATAGGGACAAAAGACGGAAAGGGTTCGACGTATGCTCTGGCATCCGGTCTGAAAGTCCCGATCGTTCTGATCGTTGACGCAAAGGGCGCCTCGAGATCGCTGCTTGCTTTGATAAAAGGCTTTCTGGACTATGATGAAGATTCGCTTATAAAGGGAGTGATCCTTAACCGATGCGGAATGCGGCTCCATGACAGTCTTGCACCGGTGATCGAAGAGGAGCTTGGGATCAGGGTTTTCGGGTACCTTCCCGAGAATAAGGACATAGAAATACAGAGCAGATATCTGGGACTTGTGACCCCGGATGAACTGGTTGACATAAATCAAAAACTCGGCAGGCTTGGGGCTTTGATCGCTGAAACCATGGATCTTGACGGGCTTGCCGGACTTACCGGACTTGACGGGCTTACAATGTCCTGTTCCATACCGTATGATGCTCTTGCCGATCGGAAGGTAGATCTTCCCAAGGCCGAGGATAATACAGCCGGCGTCACAGGTGAAAGCGGAGCCGGTATAAAGCTGGGAGTAGCGTATGATGAGGCGTTTTGCTTTTATTACCGGGAGAATCTAAGACAGCTCAGGCGGGCGGGCTTTGATATAGTGTGGTTTTCACCACTGAACGATCCGCAGCTTCCGGATGGGATATCCGGGATTTATCTCGGCGGAGGATATCCGGAGCTTTGGGCGGAGAAGCTTGAAGAGAACCGGACGATCATGGTTGACATAACTCAAAAAATCGGCGCCGGAATGCCTGTTATCGCTGAGTGTGGCGGATACATGTATCTTACCAGGAGCATTGGGTCTGAAGGATACGGAATGTGCGGAGTTTTTGGATCGGAATGTTCCGGTCACGATAAAACGGTAAGGTTCGGATATGTGAAGGTCTCAGATCGTTCTGGATACTGGCTGGCACCGGGACAGACGATACTGGGGCATGAATTCCATTATTATGATTCGAGCGACAACGGAGACGGAGCGGAGGTAACAAAGGCTTCGACGGGAGTTTCATATCGTGCGGGACATGTGACGGAGAATATATGGGCGGGGTGGCCTCATCTGTATTTCAGGAGCGCCCCGGCATTTACGGAAGCTTTTTACAGCAAGTGCGATGCCTATATGCAGGCAGAGAGGCGGAAAAATGAACAGTAATAAGGCGAAAACGGGCAAAGATATACTGGGAAACAGGTTTTACCTGTATATGACGGAATTCTTTGCGGGAATGGGAGTCATGGCGGTAGAGCTTGGAGCATCAAGGCTTCTCGCTCCGTATTTCTCGTCAAGCCAGATAGTATGGACGATAATCATCGGGACGATCATGATAGCCATGGCGCTCGGGAACATATACGGAGGAAGGAGCGCCGACAGGGACCCCTCGCCGGAGATACTGTACAGGCGTCTTATCATCGCAGCGGTATGGATCGCGGCAATACCGGTGGTCGGGAAGTATATAATCATACTGATCTCCGGCGCACTGGTATTCACGATCAGTACTAATTTCCTTATAGTGGCGGCTTTTATTGCCTGTATGGTCATATTTGTCTTTCCGCTCTTTCTGCTTGGGACGGTCACGCCGTCACTCGCAAAATATACCCTGCAGCTAATAGAAAACGGCGGAACACTGTCCGGGGGGACGCAGGCCGGAGCTCCCGAAGGGTCGGTGACCCACAGCAATGCCGGAAGAGCATTTGAGGATTCGGGAAAAGTCGTGGGTCAGCTGGGCGCTGCCAATACGATAGGATCCATAATAGGGACATTCATGCCTACCTTTGTCACTATACCGGCGGTCGGAACCGCAGTGACTTTCCTGATCTTTTCGGGGATAATCCTTGTGATAGGGCTGGCGTTTTTTATCTCGAGGAGATCTCATATCAAACTCTGTATCATCTCAACCGTGCTGTTTATCCTCTGTGCGATATTCGGGAATTCTGATTCCTTTGCTTTCTGGCAGCAGGATCTGCTCTATGAGGGCGAATCAATTTACAATTACCTGCAGGTCGCGGAGGATGACAGGTCGGTCAGGTTGTCGACGAACGTGCTTTTCGGCGTGCAGTCCATTACGATGAAGACCGATGAGCTTACCGGTATGTATTATGATTATGCGATGGCAGCCCCTCTCATCGCGGGGATAGATACAGAAGGAGGTAAAATGGCTGACGGCCGCGAAAATGCTGACATTCTCATACTCGGCATGGGGACCGGAACATACGCGAGACAATGCAAAAGATATTATGATAATATTAATATAACCGGAGTTGAGATAGATCAGAGGATAACGGACCTTTCATATGAGTATTTTGATGCCCGTCCGGATGTTCCGGTCGTAACTTATGATGGGAGAGCATATCTTCAGACGATAGATGGAAAATATGATGTGATCATGGTGGATGCCTACCAGGATATATCGATCCCGTTTCAGATGTCCTCCGTTGAGTTTTTCAGAGAGGTATATGATCACTTAAACGATAACGGGGTCATGGTCGTCAATATGAACATGCATTCCGATATGGAAGGAAATATAAACGAATATCTGTCGGATACGATCGCTTCTGTTTTTCCCTCGGTGGCGACGGTCGATGTTCCCGGATATACAAATCGGGAACTGTTTGCCGTCCGTGGAGATGGAGACGGCTATGATGTGGGAAATGTAGACAGCGTTAAGAATGTGAAGACTGTTGGAAGTGAGGATATCCTTGCAAGATTTGATGCAGGACTGGATAACATAAAGGTGAATGATGAACTGTATCCACTGATGCTCAACATAAGGGATGTTATTAATGTGTATAAAGGCGGCGATAAAATCTTTACCGATGACAATGCACCGGTGGAACTCCTCGGAATGAGGGAGATCGATCGTATGATCAGTGAAGAGCTTGGGTATTATAAGACCATTTATAACCAGCGTGGGATCGAGGGCGTACTGGAGATCCTGATGTGATAACAGCCCCCTGTATGTGTAACAGCCTACTGTATGTGTTTTTCCGGTGATCTGACAGGGATAAATAAGGATATCAGGATGAAAAAACAGCCGATGTACGGGGGTTTGAGCCCGAACATCGGCTGTATCGCGATTTGAGTGTACGATCAGTACTTATTCTTCTCCGGCCTTGACCAAAGGAGCATACTCGTCCTGTATCTTTTTATCATATGAAAGAATGGGCTCTATATCCTTTCCCTGGATCTTTCTCGCCACGTAATTGTTTGTGAGCTTTATGACAAGGGGAGTGAGAGAGAGCACTCCGATAAGGTTGGGGATCATCATCAGGCCGTTAAAGGTATCTGAGATATCCCATGCGAGCGAGGAGGTCATTACGGCTCCCGAGATCATCAGAAGCACGAAGATCACCCTGTAGATCTTGGCTCCTTTTATCCCAAAGAGGAATTCCACGGCTTTTGAACCGTAGTGTGACCATCCGAGGACCGTTGTGAAAGCAAAGAGCAGGACGGCGATCGCCACGAACCATTCACCGGGTTTACCGAAAATGTTGCCGAAGGCCTTGGCGACAAGCGTTGCATCATCGGTGCCTTCCTTTACAAGTCCCGTGTTAAGATCTATCGCTCCGGATGAAAGGACTACAACGGCTGTCATCGTACATACGACCATGGTGTCGGCAAAGACCTCGAAGATGCCCCAAAGTCCCTGTTTTACAGGTTCTTTAACATTTGAGTTTGAATGGACCATGACTGAGGAACCGAGACCGGCTTCATTTGAAAAGACGCCTCTCTTACATCCCTGGGTTATGACCTGGGAGATCGCCACTCCCGCGGCTCCTCCGGTTACGGCCTTTATTCCAAAAGCAAATTTGAAGATGGAGGCGAACATGGCGCCGAGGCTTCCGATATGGAAGAGGCTTATTATGAGCGCACCCAGGACATAGGCAAGTGCCATGAAAGGAACCACTCTTTCGGCAAAAGCGGCGATCCTCTGAAGTCCTCCGATTATGACAAAACCGCCGACGATCATAAGGCAGATGCCGATAGCCCAGTTAACAAAGGAAACACCGGCTATATCCGAGGCCACGATATCAGAAAAGAAAGCGGATTTGATGTTAAGGGTTATCTTATTGACCTGTCCCATGTTTCCTATTCCAAAAGAGGCAAGGATCGCAAAGAATGAGAACAGACAAGCGAGGAACATACCGATCTGCTTGCAGCCTTTATAGGAGCCAAGGCCGTCCTTCAGATAATACATCGGTCCCCCCGACCATTCGCCCACGGAATTCTTGCGGCGGTAATAGATACCGAGTATGTTTTCCGAGAAATTAGTCATCATGCCGAGAAAAGCGGCGATCCACATCCAGAATACCGCACCGGGACCTCCTATACAGATCGCGGCCGATACGCCGGCGATGTTTCCCGTGCCGATCGTGGCGGCAAGGGCTGTACAGAGCGCCTGGAACTGTGATACTGCTCCGGAATCTTTTCCGAGCTTTTTGTGGGTGTCCTTGCTGAATACGGAACCGATCGTCTTTACCCACCAGTGCTTCAGATGCGTTATCTGGAAGCATTTTGTGATCACGGTGGTGATCACTCCCGTACCGAGGAGCATTACAAGACCGATCTTGACCCATACAAAAGAGTTTATGGCGTCATTCACACTTGTTATAGTTTCGACTAAGCTACTCATTTTACGTTGTTCCTTTCTGCGCCGAAAGTTATGCCTTCGACTGCGGTTGCATTCCGTAACACAAGAAAGAGCCCACTGGAAAAGTGAGCTCCCTTGCTACAAATAATTAATATATAGACAATCGTGCGGTTTGTCAAGCGCTTAGGCGGTTGTTTCAACTATTGGAGCCGCCCATAGCCGACGATCTGAGTGCGGTCAGGAGTTGCCGTTTTGGTCGCTGTCGCCTTTATTTCCGTCGTCGCCGTTGTCTCCGTTTCCTTTGTCACCGTCGTTTCCTTTGTCCGCAGATCCGTCCTTTTTGCTGTCCAGAAGGTCGGCAAGCTTCATGCGGGACTCTTCCTCGGCAAGCTTGACATTTATCGCATCATCCAGAAGCTTCATGTCGGTTTTAAGGACTTTGCGGGCATCCTTTGCCGCTTTTACGGCGGCCTCGTTTTTGCTCCCGGAGGTTATGAAGGCTTCTGCGGCTTCAAGGGCTTCGCTGCATCTTTTCTTAAGCTCCTTTGCCACCGGAAGGTTGATATCGTCGCGGCCCGGCTTGAGACCGAGCTTTTGCAGCCCACTGTTGTATTTTTCAAAGGTGGCGGTGAAGGTCTTATATTCCTCAGTATCGGCATCGCCGGCGTCCTTGATCCCTTTTTTGGCTCCCTCTATCCGGTTGTAGCCGTCCATATCATATCCGTAGGCTTTGCGGAAGGCCATACCGGTGCGCTCGTCCATTTCGGATTCCATGCGCTTTTTCAGATTCCTGCGGACCTGATTGCCTTTTTCTTTCTGCTTCTTTGTTTTTGCGGCAGATTCTTTGTCAACGCTTGAAAAATCCAGGTAGAGATTCCGGTATTCAACCTCGGCCTCGTTGCCCTTTACTTTGGGGCGTACCAGAGTGATTATGTGATCTCCCCTGGCTGCGATAAGCGCAACATAGTTTCTTAGCGATTCCATATCATGAGCGGGATCATTGGTGGTCTTATAATAATACTGTTCTTTGACGTAGTTTCTAAGACTCATCCCGTCTACATACAGGCAGTCAAGCACAGTGCTTATGCCCATCGAACCGTAAAAGCCGGAACCTCCGTCATCGAACGAGCCGGCCCAGTTGGAAAGCTGCATGAAGAAATGTCTTGCGGCTTCCTTTGCAGCAGGGGTGAAGGCTCCTTTTTTCATTACATCTTCTTTGAACACTTTAAGATCGGGCTGTGCCCTGATCATGTCCATGTTTTCCTCCTGACGGACCCTGGTCGATTCCTTCTTGCCTTCCCCGGTCTTCTTCTTGCCAACCTGTTTTTGAAATGCAATGTCGTTAGGATTTTGCGTATGTATCCTGGTTGCCATGAGGGGACCGCGGTTTACGAGCTCTTCGACTCTCGTTACTCCCGAAAGCGCATATGGATTTTCGTCCTGAGCGTCGCCGGAATTTGAGTTGAAGACCGTTTTCTGAGTATTGATCCCGCCGGTCTTGTTCAGCGATTCTTTTTTCTTTTTTACATCACCTATCTGAAGATTGCCTTCGTTTCCCATTTGCAGATCCTCCATATGGTCAGGGGGTTATGCTCCCCTGTCGTTTTAACTTCCTATATAATATATCACAGATCGAAAAGTCGTCATAGATAAGATAAACTCGAAAACATGCCCTGTTAGGGTTATAATAGGAAAGTGATCCGGATGCGGCAGGCTGTTGCATGGATGTTGAAAGGGGAAAGGGCTTGATGATCGCTGGTTTGACCGGAGAGACAATATGAGATCGGATCGAAGATATTTAAGGATCCCGACCCTGATCCTGACGCTTACCGCCATGCTGACGGTAGGCGGATGCTCCTCGCCTACAAGTCCGGTGGGAAGATCAAAATTTGCGGATTCGCTGCGAAGTGCGAAGCCTGCGGCTGCGGTAAAAGCAGAAAACACCAATAATGCAGATAACGGAAACTCTCAGACTCTGAGCGCGGGGCTTAGCGCAAAGGGAAAGCTTCCGGCCGACGTCGAGGGCTCCGTTTCCTCGGATTCCATTACGGACGGAGACAGCAAGGGGACGCATCTCGAGCTGTGGACCTACAAGGCAGAACACGTTGACTGCTATCGTAAGCTGTTGAAACAGTGGAATGACGAGGATCCCGATTATACTCTGGAGATCACCTTTTCCACGATGCCGTATGAGGAGCTGCATGATAAGCTCATGGCTTCTATACAAAAGGGAGAAGACGGGCCTGATATCTGTGATATAGATGCTTTCAGCTTTGGCGAGGTGTCTGAGGGACTCGATTCCTCGCTGTACCCGTTGGATGTGGCAATGGCGCCTTATGTAGCGGAGCTTCATCCTGCAAGGGTCGGAGTATATAAAGGCTCGGACAATAAGTGCTACGGTGCTCCTTTCAGAATGGGTGCGGCCGTGGAATACTGGAATATGGAGGCTTTGGAGCAGGCGGGGATCACTCAGAAGGAAGTGGATGCGGTAACGACATGGGATGATTACATTGCAATCGGTGAGAAGTTTATAAAATCGTCCGAGGCCGGAGGAAGAAGCTTCACGGCGATCGATCAAGATGAGGCGTTATGGTCGATGCTCGCAGTGGCAGAATTCAGTGAAGAGACTGAAAATACAAGCAATGCAGCATCTGAGATGGCCGCACTCCGGCAACGGATGTTCGACACACAGATAGCAAAATCATCAGATAACATAACTGACGATATTATTTCCGGAGACATTGTCAGCTTTACAGAAAGCCTTGCTTTTACCGATACTTTCATATCGGATATACATGATCAGTACGGCAAGTGGTATATCACCAAATGTCCTGTCTTCAAGGAGGGGCAGCCATGCTCTGTATGCCTTGATGACAGTGTGAGCATTGTGATGGCTTCCGGCAAGGCGGCACCGCTTGCTGCCGATTTCCTATGCTATGCAAAGCTCTATGAGGATAATGTAAGATCCGTGATCCGGAATGATCTGTCATATGACGTATGCAACCGAATACTTTGGGAGGATCAGGAATTTGCCCACGATGTCACGATCGAAAGCAATACTTTTTTCAGAAGTTATCCCCTTGATGTGCTTAAAGAGATAGATGAGAGGATAGCCACCGTAAAACCCTGATGAGGAGAACAGTTTGTTAAAGATCCTTACAAACGCGAAGAATATTGTTTTTTTGAGCACATGTCTGGCGGTTCATCTGATATCGCTCTGCTTTTTCCTGCTCACAGGCTCGACGTCGCTTGCCGTGATCAATGCGATCAGCAGCAGCATATATATCCTGCTCCTCATTACCGATGTCAGAAATACCGACACCGGTATCGTCATAGCCTTTTTTGAGATCCTCTGTTTTTCATTACTAAGCGAGCTCCTTTCGGATGGCAGCATGGGATATATGTTTTTCCCTCTCGGAATGGTAGCGGTAATCTTTTATCTGGCATCTGTCGGGAAAAAGAAGATGCTTCTGCTGCAGTGTTCGGGGATAGTCACTACGATAGCGGTATTTATCATCGATGTGAATAATATCACCGTCAGGATAGGGCGGCAGGCCGACTATGGTGATCTTCGCAATATCATCATTCTTTCGAATATAGTGGTCGCGCTCTTAAACATGCTTTACGTTTCGCTCCTATATATGGAAGAGCAGGACAGAAACAGGGCGGCGCTGGAATACAACATCAATCATGATCCCCTTACAGGATTGTATAACAGAAGATATTTTTATTCTCAGGTACGGACCGGAGAAGAAAAACCCGGAAAGTATGCGATCGCTTTGATAGATATTGATAATTTCAAAAAGATCAATGACACCTACGGACACAAATATGGTGATGCGGCGCTGGTATCCATCTCCCGCATCATGACTGAAGCTTTGTCGCCGGACGATATGGCTGTCAGATGGGGCGGTGAGGAGTTCGTAGTCTTCATGCCGGGGATCGAAGAGGAGAAAGCTTACGATAAACTCTCTGACATCCTCAGCGCGATACGCAATGAGAAGATAACCGTTGATGACCTTACGATCACATGTACTGTGACTATGGGGGTTGCGGTAAGCGATGACTATTCCAATTATGAGAAGATAATCGGAGAGGCGGACCTTAAACTGTATGAGGGCAAAAACAGCGGGAAAAACAGGATGATCACCTGAAAGGGAAGAAATGCCTGAATGCTTTAATATGTCGCGCTGAAAAGCTACTCTCCGGCAGCGCACCTGCAGAATAAAAGGGTACATGGTCTTGCGGCCACGTACCCTTTATTGTGGATACAACGTTTTCATGATCTCTGTCTGCCTTTCCGTCCCGTTCTTTGGAGTTACGTTCCCTGTCATACCGCCCGGCCGGTGCTGCCAACCTTGCGACAGAGGCTGCGGGATCCGCTTGCTCTGATCTGTGGACTCTTTTGCTGATATTTATATCGGCAGAAATGCGTCCCTGATAAAGAGCAAACTTACGGAAAAGACAAAAGGCTCATCAAAGGTCGTAATACATCGCAAATTCCGCCGGATGCGGGATCTGGGAGATCTGTTCGAGATCCTTCCTCTCAAGAGCCATCAGCTGCTTTATCAGTCTTTCGGGGAATACTCCTCCGACGGTCAGGAAATCGTGATCTTTTTCGAGGGCATCGAGCGCTTCTCCGAGACTCTTCGGGAGTCCCGAGATCTTGGCCTTCTCCTCGTCCGAAAGATCATACAGATTGAAGTCATAAGGCCCCCAGCCTTTTTCGTGGGGATCGATCTTATTCTTCACGCCGTCCAGTCCGGCCATCAGTATCGCGGCATATGCATAATAAGGGTTGCAGGTCGCATCCGGATTGCGGAGCTCGAAACGCTTGGTCTCAGGCGTCTTTGCGTAAGCAGGGATCCGGATCACCGCGCTGCGGTTTGCCATGGCATAGCCGATCGTTACGGGAGCTTCAAATCCGGGCACAAGGCGCTTATAGGAATTCGTCGAAGGATTCGTGATCGCGCAGAGTGCACCGGCATGAGTCAACAGTCCTCCCATGAACCAGTGAGCGATATCGCTTAACTGGGCGTATTTATCGGGATCATAGAAGACCGGCTTTCCGTCCTTAAAGAGATGCATATGTACATGCATGCCGTTTCCGGCTTCTCCGGCCAGCGGTTTTGGCATAAAGGTTGCCGTACATCCGTCAAGTACCGCCTCGTTCTTGATCACATACTTTGCCGACATCGTATCATCGGCGAGCTTTAACATATCACCGAGCTCGACCTCTATCTCCATCTGGCCGCAGCCGCCGACCTCGTGATGATGGTATTTTACATCGATACCCCAGTCCTCCATGGCAAGGCACATCCGGCTTCTCAGGGAATTGTGTATATCCTGGGGAAGGGAGGTATGATAACCCTTGCCGTGCATCACCTGGTAGCCGTTATTGTCTTCATCGTATTCGGAAACCCAGGGAGCCTGCCGGGTGCTTACTCCCGAGAAAACGGTTCCGCCGTTAATATCGTAGCTGACACGGTCAAAGATATAGAATTCGTATTCGGGACCTATCCGCATTTCGTCGGCTATGCCGAGTTCCTTCATATAATCAAGAGCACGGATCGCGACATTTCTGGGATATTGATCGAAGGGCCTGTTTTCCGGCAGGTCGATCACCTTAACGTCTCCTATCATGGAAAGCGTCGGGACATCGGTATAGGTGTCGATAACGGCTGAATCAAGAACAGGGACAAAGACCATGTCACTGTTTTCCACAGGAGCGTAGCCGTAGTTGGAACCGTCAAAGCCGATCCCCTGCTCCATGGTGCTTTCGGTAAGCCTTTCCGCAGG
>JAILQK010000131.1 GCA_024699045.1 Lachnospiraceae bacterium
GAAGATAATCTTACAAAAGACAGACAAAGATTTAATGAGTAGAAAGTAAAATCAGAGTATTATTTTTGATCGCGGTTATTAAAGTTGCCACCAGCCGCATACAGTAGCCCTGAGCTTTCTACCGTACGCAGCAGGTAAACAGCAACTTGAAGGAGAAATGCCTAAAATACGGCATTTTCACTTCATTAATAGTTCTCAAAGAGATAATCGTTCCACAACGTATTACGTCTTTGGACAATCAAATACGACTTATTACACCTCAGGACAACTGTCCCGGGGTGTTTTTTTATTGCATTGGGCTAATCACTAAAAATGTAGAATTCTACAATTTAGGAGATTATATGATAAAACGAGATAGATATCTAAATCAGTTGATTAGTGCTAAAAATAGTAAGTATCGTGATCCTCTAGAATCAGGAGCTTATATAAGGGGAAATGCAAAGAAAAAGATATTTTCTATGTTTTTATAGATGAAATACAGAAGGTATATTCTATAATCAATCCAAATTTCACTGATGGTAAACATGTTTTGGCGAATGTTAATGATACTGAGGTGATCTCATATGTAGATGTTGTGCTTGGACTTTCTGGAGAGAAAAATATAGATTTATATGTGACGGGATCAAATTCTAAAATGCTGTCTTCAGATATACTTAATTAGACCTGAGGGACGGAGTCAGTGGTCCATAACATAATATTTGCACTTGGCCAAGGATTTAGGTACAATATCTTGTGGTTGGAGGAGATTATGGCAGAGGAAAAAAGATTTGCGGTTTTGATAGATATTGAGAATATTGCGCCTAAATACATAGAGCTTATAATGAACGAGGCGAGTAATTACGGCAATATCACGATCAAACGGGCTTACGGAGACTGGACGAGGCAAAGCTCCAGTACCTGGCGGGGAAAGCTTCTTGACTATTCAATAATACCCATGCAGCAGTTTAATAATACTTTCGGCAAGAATTCTTCCGATTCGGCATTGATAATAGATGCCATGATAATCCTTTACCGCAGTAACGTGGATGGATTCATTCTCGTATCAAGCGATTCGGATTTTACAAGACTTGCGGCAACGCTTAAGGAAGAAGGCAAGGTAGTGGTAGGCATGGGAGAATCCAAAACTCCTGTGGCACTCAGAAATGCCTGTGATAATTTTAAGGTCCTCGATCTGTTGTATAAGGAGACCGACAAGGGCCAGAGCGGGAAGAAGACTCAAAAGAAGAAACAATCATCAAAATCGAAGCAGAAGAAAGACTATGTCGAGGAGGTGAACGAGGCTCAGGAATCGGATGCGGCGGCATCTACGGATCTTGATACGATCGAGAGAGCCATTATATCCATAATAGAAAGAAACGGTGACGAGGACAAAGGAATGTATATCGGAACTCTGGGTAATTCTCTGATAAGACGATATCCGGATTTCGATACAAGGAATTACGGCGCCGGTAAGCTGTCAAAGTTTCTGGAACAGTTTGACAGTCTGAAGCTTACAAAAGACGGAGATTCTACATACGTCAGTCTTGTGTAGGCAGGGATCAGACCGAAGGATGAACGATCTCTTATATTTGATAAAATTCAAGAAGGAGTCGATAAGTGCGGAGTTTTGATTGGGTCTCGGGGTTTTCCGAGAAAGAAATGAAACGACTGTATGCTCTGACCATGAAGCCTACAATGCATACAAGGGCTTTGTTCTCGGATGCAACGGAGGATTACGTATCACCTTTGGAGCCGGAACCCTATTCGATAGTGAGGATAAAGTTCCGGACCGGACGGAATAATGCAACTCATGTGTTCCTATGTACCGGCGGAGAGAGGCACCTCATGGAAAAGGTATCTTCGTCAGGAGTATTTGATTTTTATGAGACCGAGATCGAAATAGACAACGAGCCTGTAAGATGGCACTTTCGGATAGAGAGCGGCAGGCTCATGACATATTATGACCGAAGAGGGACCGTCAGAGACGAGCAGGAGTATTATGACTTCAGGCTCATTCCCGGATTCAGGGAGCCGGAATGGGCGAAGAACTGTGTGATGTACCAGATCTACGTAGATCGCTTCAGAAACGGGGATCCGACAAATGACGTGATGGATCATGAATACAGCTATATCGGTAATCAAACCGTGAAAGCTAAAAGCTGGGATGAACTGCCATACAGTATGGATGTAGGCCATTTCTACGGCGGAGATCTGGCGGGAGTCATGGAGAAGCTCCCGTATCTTAACAGTCTGGGGATCGAATGCATTTATTTCAACCCTCTTTTTGTATCACCCTCCAATCATGGATATGATATACAGGATTATGATTACATAGATCCTCATATCGGACGGATCGTTTCAGACTATGGAATGCTTCTTTCCGAGGGGGAAACGGACAACAAAAAAGCGACACGATACATAAACCGGGTAACTAACAAAGTCAATCTTGAAGCATCGAACCGTCTCTTTGCCGAACTGGTAGCGAAATGCCATTCATACGGGATCCGGGTGATAATAGACGGGGTGTTTAACCACTGTGGTTCTTTCAATAAATGGCTGGACAGAGAGCAGATCTATGAAGGGCAGGAGGGATACGAGGATGGCGCATATGTCTCAAAGGACAGCCCGTATCACACCTTCTTTAAGTTCCATAATCCTTCTGAGGCAGCGTGGCCTTACAATCATACCTATGACGGATGGTGGGGGCATGATACGCTCCCGAAACTGAACTATGAGGATTCCCAGAGATTACAGGAATATATTCTCCGTATCGCCGCCAAGTGGGTTTCTCCTCCGTATAACTGTGACGGTTGGAGACTTGATGTGGCAGCGGACCTCGGTCACTCGGCAGATTTTAATCATGAATTCTGGCAGAAATTCAGAAAGGCTGTAAAGCAGGCAAATCCCGAGGCTATAATAATAGCGGAGCATTACGGAGAGCCTGTGGCCTGGCTTCAGGGAAATGAATGGGATTCAGTAATGAATTACGATGCGTTCATGGAGCCGATAACATGGTTCCTTACCGGTGAAGAAAAACATTCGGACGACTTCAGGTCCGGAATGCTCGGGAATACGGATGCATTCTGGGGGGCTATGGTCCATTCGTATATGAATTTTACCGAGCCGTCGATAGCTGTTGCCATGAACGAGCTGTCAAATCATGACCACAGCAGATTCCTGACAAGGACAAATCACATAGTCGGCAGGGCATCAAGCCTTGGGCCCGAAGCCGCAAGCCGGGACATTGACAAGTCTGTGTTCAGGGAGGCGGTGCTCATCCAGTTTACCTGGCCGGGTAATCCTACTATTTATTATGGAGACGAGGCGGGGATGGTCGGATTTACCGACCCGGATAACAGAAGGACGTATCCATGGGGCAGAGAAGATACTGAGCTTATCGATTTTCACAGGGCACTCATCAGGATACATAAGGAGAACAGGGAATTGCGAACCGGATCCGTGATGAAACTTGTGAGTGACTATGCGTATCTTTCATATGCAAGGATCACGCTCGACGCGGTATCCATCGTTGCGGTAAACAATAATGATCATGCCGTTGAAAAAGCCATGTCGGTATGGGAGACGGGACTTCCACGAACCTGCTGGGTAAAACGGCTTATCCAGACGGATCAGAGTGGTCATACAACGGAACCTATGGAGATAGATGTGGTGGCGGGGAGACTTCACGTGGAGCTTCCTCCTCATGGCGCGATAATACTTAAGGGAAGGATCAAATGATTGCCTAAAAATATGATTCGTGATATAGTAGCCAAGTGAATTCAGGGGCTGGTGTGGCGGAACAGGCAGACGCCCGGGACTTAAAATCCCGTGGGTAGTGATACCCGTACCGGTTCGATTCCGGTCACCAGCATGAAACGGGGATATCCTTCAGGATATCCCCGTTTCAGGGTCTTTTGATCTTGCAAGCGTGAATATGAATTCGGAACCTACACCTTCTGTCGAGATGACGTTGATGTTTTGATTATGTGCCTGTATGATTTCCTTGGTTATGGCAAGTCCCAGGCCGGTACCCTTTTTATCCTTTCCTCTGGAAAGGTCTGTTTTATAAAATCTGTCAAATACCAGTTTCTGAGCGTCTGACGGGATCCCGATCCCGGAATCTTTGACGGATACAAAAACCTTGTCTCCTTTTTCGGTTGTCTCTATCTTTATTATAGAGTTGCTGTGGGAAAACTTAATGGCGTTATCTACAAGGTTCGCGACGACCTGTTGTATTTTTCCCATATCCGCCGATACGAAAAGATGCTCGCCGGAAAGAATGAGTTCTATTGAGATCTTCTTTTCGCTGCACAGGACATCAAAGGTCTCGCAGATCTGACGTATAACGGAATTGATATCAAAGTCGGATATGGTAAGCACTATTCCTTTGGTATTCAGAGAGTTGAGCTCAAGGAGTCCGTTTGTGAGCTTGGTAAGTCTGTCGGTCTCGTTCAGTACGACCTGAAGGTATTTTTCATGCATTTCAGGAGGGATAGTCCCGTCGAGCATGGCTGTCAGATATCCCCGGATCGAGGTAAGGGGAGATCTGAAATCATGAGATACATTTGCAATGAATTTTTTCTGGTTATCCTCTGAACGACCGATCTCGGAAGCCATATAGTATAGTGTTCCCGCAAGATATCCGATCTCATCCCTTCCGTTGACCGCAGGATCGTAGTCATAGTGCCCACGCGCATATTCCTCGGCTGCGGTTGTAATGCGTCTTACGGGGATATAGACCGCATAGGTGAAAACCACGAGGACAAGAAGTGAGAGCAGGTACATGAACAGCATGGTGAGGTAGGATATGTTCAGCAACCGGTCGCGGGAGGCATAAAGATCCGACATCGGTATCTGTATGACCACATATCCCCTTATCTGATACTTGCCGGTTATCGGGTAGAAAACTGAAAGATGATCCTCATCATATGTACCGTAGAAATCACTTACAAGATAATAAGAACCTATAGAGCCCGGGTCGAAGTCTTCGAATACCGGGGTGCCGGAAGACCGGCTGTCCAGTACCTGCCTTCCGTTCGCATCGATGATACGGATCTCCGCTGATATGTAAGTGTCTATCGCAGTGAGCTGCTCCAGAGCATTTTCCCGTGCTGTGCCGCCGCGGTATATCTCATTGCCGTACAGTGTCGCGACAAGGCGGCTCTCTCTGTAAAGAGCCTCAGCGCGGGTACGCGTCAGATCGTTAAGGATCATACGGCTGTTTATGGATGAGATCATGATGAATGAAAGCAGGAAGAACAGCAGATATGCCAGAAGCAGTTTCAGGTAGAGGGTACGGTGCAGCTTCATCTGCTGGAAAGCTCCGTTTCAAACGTCAGCTCGGTATACTTGCCGCGTGAGAATCTCTGAACCGTCACAACAGTCTCGACTCCTTCAGAGAGCTCTGAGATGCTCTTGGAATAATCGTCATAATCAATTATGTTCTGTGTTCCGATCTTCGTTATGACATCACCGCTCTGAATACCGGCTTTCATGGCGGGGGAGTCAGGATCGACGTTTATGACATACGCGCCTACCGGCATGCCGTACGCGTCTACGGCATCCTGTGTGACGCTTGTACCAATGATCCCCATGTAGGTGCGCTTTTTGCCGTTGGCAAGATTTTCGATGGTTTCTTTGATATCCGAGATTGAGAAGGTGGTGATCATGTTATCAAGGTTGCTTTCGGAATAGGCGTTGGTTATGACGCCGAGGATATGACCGCTGTAATCTATTATGACCCCGGAGGCATTGTCCGATCCCGGAATATCCGTGGTAAGAAGATGTACATTTAAGTCACTCATTTCTTTTTCCTGAGACATGGATGTTATAAAACCGTAGTCCTCGGAACCTATGATCCCTATAGGAGCCCCGATCGCGATAACAGGAGTCCCTACGGTAGAGGCATAAGTTGAAGAGCCCAGTCTGGCGTAGGATATGCTTTCCATCGTCTCGTCGGATATATCGGATATATTGACGCCTACGATCTGGAGAAGAGTATCGGTATCGGTATTCAGGACGGTTGCAGGGGCGCTTGTGCCGTCAACAAATCGTACGGAGATCTCCTCGGCCTTATCCGTTACGGCGCCGTCTACCAGGATGAGTATCTCCCGGCCGTTGTCAGCGATTATCGTACCCGTAGATGAATTACCGTTTTCATACGGATTCTCAAACCAGTCGGTATCGGTGGTTATCGCGGTTACGGTTACAAGAGCGTGCCTCGCTTCTTCAGCTACTTCATGTAAAGATCGGTATAGACGGGAATAGCTCTCGGGAGACATATCAACATGATTGGTGATGTTGTTTATGATAGTTGAGGAGGCATGGGGGTTTTTGTCGGGCTGCTCATTCTCTGATACCGAAGCACTATCTTCCGAGACGGAACTTTCGGATATGCTCGAATCTTCAGAAACTGTTGAATCGACGGAGACAGTATCGTCCATGTCGGATTCCGACACGGAGGCATCAGGATAAGGGCCGGTCTCCTCGGGCTCGGTTTCGTAAAGCGTGACTTCCTTGACGGTTTCTTTATCCTCGGGCATTATCTTTGAATAAACGATAGTAAACGTAATGGCTGATACGGCACCGAAAATGATCGCTATAAGTACGGTCAGCCCAATACGTTTAGCAAGCTTTTTTTTATCTACAGGTCTGTCTTTTATCTTTTCTTTAATAAAATCCGATGACATTTCCTTTAGTGTTTATTTGCGATATACTATCCGTAGTGCCTGATGCCCTGCTCAGGGATTTACAAAAGACCTCTACATTATACACTAACTATGAATAAAAGAGTAATTGAAAAGCTGGAATTTGATAAGATCAGGGAAAGGCTCGCCGAACAAGCCGCATCGGCGGAGGCGAGACGTCTCTGTATGGAAACGCTGCCTTTAAGCAGCGCTGATGAGATAGAATACAGACTGCAGAGAGTGGCGGATGCCGTGGATCGGATCTTTAAGGACGGTTCGGTCCCGTTCGGAGGGTTAAAGGATGTACGACAGTCGGTCCTTTCGACAGAACGGGAATTCGTGCTTGCTGCCGGGGAGCTGATGGATATCGCATCTACTCTCGAAGCCGTTGAGACGATAAAGAACTACGGGCTGAAGGACCGGTTCGAGACAGATCCGGATTCCCTGAGTGACGACTTTGACTGCCTTGCGCCGATGAGCAGGGTTGCCGGAGAGATACGCAGGTGCATCATTTCAGAAGAAGAGATAGCGGATGACGCATCGCCCAGACTTAAGAGTATCCGCAGGAGCATACGTATCGCTCAGGACAGGATCAGATCCGATCTGGGATCCATGGTGCAGGGAACATATGCCTCATATCTTATGGAGCCTGTTATAACCCAGCGTGGTGGAAGATTTGTGATACCGGTCAGGTCGGAATATAAAAACCAGGTGCCGGGGATGGTGCATGATACATCTTCAACTGGTTCTACGATCTTTATCGAGCCGGCCTCCGCGGTCAGGCTTAACAATGAGATACGCGAGCAGCAGATAGCGGAAAAAGAAGAGATCCATGCAATATTAAAGCAGCTTTCGGCGGGGGTAGCCGAAGGAAGCGAACAGATCATAGCGGATATCGATATAGCTGTAGGGCTGGATCATATTTTCGCATGTGCAAAGCTGGCTCTCGATATGAAGGCGTTCAGACCGGTGTTTTCAGACGATCTTTCATTTGATCTCAAGGATGCAAGACATCCGCTCATAGATGAGAAAAAAGCAGTTCCCATAAGCCTGTATCTAGGCCGGGAGTTTGATCAGCTTATAATAACAGGGCCTAATACAGGGGGTAAGACAGTCACTCTCAAAACAGCCGGACTACTCGAGATAATGGGACTATCAGGTTTGTTCATACCGGCAGCCGAAGGTTCAAGGCTTGGACTCTTCAAGGAGATATATGCGGATATAGGGGATGAGCAGAGCATAGAGCAGTCGCTGTCGACTTTTTCGGCACATATGGCCAATATAGTGGATATCCTGAAGAAATGTGACAAAGGATCATTATGCCTTTTTGATGAGCTTGGAGCCGGGACGGATCCGGAGGAGGGCGCAGCGCTTGCCATATCGATATTGAATTTCATGCATATCAGAGGCATCCGTGCAATGGCGACAACACATTATTCTGAGTTGAAAATGTATGCCCTTGATACCAAAGGAGTCGAGAATGCATGCTGTGAATTCGACGTGGAAACACTTTCACCCACGTATCATCTTCTCATAGGAGTACCCGGCAGAAGCAATGCTTTTGCCATTTCAAAAAAGCTCGGACTCCCCGGATATGTAATAGAGGAAGCCGAAAGGCGTATGGATGAGTCGGACCGTGAGTTTGAATCGGTCGTCGGACGTCTTGACGATGCAAGACAGGAGCTTGAAAAGCTGCAGGTGGAAGCAGATACCGAAAGGCATACAGCGGCGTCGCTGCGACAGGAGCTTGACGAAACACAGGAAAAATTACGTAAAGAACGAGACCGCATAATTGAAAAGGCCAAAAGGGAGGCGGCAGATATACTCGCTGATGCAAAGCTTCAGGCGGATGCCGTTTTACGGGATATAAACAAATACGGCAGATCGACTGACAGGGAAGGCGTTAAAAAGCTGGAGGCAGACAGAGCGATGCTCCGCAGAGGGATGGAAAGGCATGATACAGCAGGTGAGCAAAGACCGAAGAGCGCCGGGATCGATCCGGGTCAGATAAAAGCCGGAATGGAGGTTGAGATCGTGTCAACCGGATTCAAAGGAATGGTAACGACCCTTCCCGACAGTCGCGGCAATCTGTCTGTACAATGTGGTATAATCAACTACAAGACTAATGTTAATGATCTTGTGCCTACGGTAATAGATAAACCTTCCGGAACCAAAGGTTCTATTACGAGGACATCACATTTATCTCATGCGCAGACCATGTCATCTGAACTGAATATAATAGGACTCACGGTCGATGAAGGGATCGCCAGACTGACCGACTATCTGGATGATGCATACATGTCGCATATGAGCGAGGTAAGGATAGTACACGGAAAAGGAACGGGAAAACTCAGAGATGCAGTGGCTCGTGAGTTGAAGAAGATCAAATATGTTAAGTCGTATCGGGCCGGAGAATACGGCGAAGGCGATGCGGGGGTAACGATAGTAAAACTCGGTTAGTTTGATTACAGAATCGGAGTAATCAAACCGGAGCGGAGAAACGATTAAGAAAGGGGATCGGTATGACGAGTAAGCAAAAGATCCTTATTGTGGACGATGATGAAAATATCGCCGAACTCATATCTCTCTATCTGACAAAAGAATGTTTTGAGACACAGATAGTACATGATGGAGAAGCAGCGCTTCAGGCTTTTGAAAGATTTGAGCCTGATCTTGTACTTCTTGATCTGATGCTGCCGGGGATCGACGGATATCAGGTGTGCAGGGAGATCAGGGCTAAAAACCAGACACCGATCATAATGCTGTCCGCCAAGGGAGAAGTCTTTGACAAGGTTTTAGGACTCGAGCTTGGAGCAGATGATTACATGGAAAAACCGTTTGACTCCAAAGAACTGGTGGCAAGGGTCAAGGCCGTGCTGAGGAGATACAGGCCCATAGTCCAGGAGAGTTCCTCGGAGAACACGGTAAAAAAGGTAGATTACCCGGACTTGTCCATCAATCTGACGAATTATTCTGTAGTGTACAACGGTCAGTCCGTAGATATGCCTCCGAAGGAATTGGAGCTTCTCTATTTTCTGGCATCATCGCCCAATCAGGTGTTTACCAGGGAGCAGCTTCTCGATCATATCTGGGGATATGAATATATAGGAGATACCCGTACCGTGGATGTCCATATTAAGAGGCTCAGGGAAAAGATAAACGATCATGAGTCCTGGAGGATCGCTACCGTGTGGGGAATAGGATACAAATTTGAGACTGTCAGATAAAAGGGAGAAAGACACACTATGAAATATCTAAATGAACTGGTAGAAGGGGATCGAATCTCAGCGGTATATCTGTGCAAAAAGATGGCGATGCTCACCACAAAAAACGGGAAGGATTACATGAGCCTCACGCTTATGGATAAAACAGCCACCGCGGACGCCAAGATCTGGGAACCCAATTCCGAGGGGATAGGGGATTTCGATGAGCTGGATTATATTTACATTACCGGGGAAGTAACGGTATTTAACGGCGCTATCCAGATAAATATCAGAAGACTCAGACGGGCCGGGGAAGAAGAATATATCCCTGCAGATTATCTGCCGATGTCACCGTACGACAACGATGGTATGTATAACCAGCTGAAGAATGTGATAGACACCATTAAGAACCGGTATCTGAACAGTCTCCTTAAAAGCTTTTTCATAGAAGACGAAGCCTTTATCGAAGCCTTCAGAAGCAGTTCGGCGGCAAAGACAGTCCATCATGGCTTTGTAGGAGGGCTTATGCAGCATACTCTGGGGGTCACAAGGCTATGTAAATTTTATACCAAGGCTTATCCTGCACTGGATCACGATCTCCTGATATCAGCCGCACTGCTCCATGATATAGGAAAAGTAAAAGAGCTTTCACAGTTTCCGGAAAACGACTATACCGATGACGGCCAGCTTTTGGGACATATATATATGGGCGCTGAGATGATCGCTGTTAAAGCAGAGCAGATAGAAGGGTTTCCTCCAAAGCTTCTTTCGGAGCTGCAGCACTGCATATTGGCTCATCATGGGGAATTGGAGTTCGGCTCTCCCAAGACACCGGAGCTGATCGAGGCACTGGCGTTGCATTACGCCGATAATACGGATGCCAAGCTTGAGACTTTTACGGAGGCGGTCAAGGGAAAAGAGCAGGATAAATGGCTTGGGATGAACAGGCCGCTCGGAGGGAATATCAGAAAGACTTCTGTCTGGACGGAAAGCACCGGAGAGTGATTATATGAAAAAAAACAGACCGGATGAAGGGATGGAAAGATCCTGTCCATATGAAAAGAACGAGATTTTGAAAGGGCTCTGTATCGGGGCCCTTTCTTCAGATGGAATGGGGATTTCCAAGGCAGACGGATATCCCATCTTTATCAAAGATGCACTTCCGGGAGACACGGTTACGGCAAAGGTAACAAAAGCAAAGAAAAATATGGCGTTCGGACGCCTTGTGTCGATCGATGAGCAGTCGGAGGACAGAGTCCCGGCCAGATGCAAAAATGCAAGAGCCTGCGGCGGGTGTATGCTCCAGGAACTTGATTATGAAAAACAGCTCGCCTTTAAGGATGATAAAGTCTATAACTGTCTTCTCCGGATAGGAGGGATACCTTCGGGAAAACTTGATGAAGCACATGAGGCTCCTATAGGAGCAGAGAATCCATGGAGGTACAGAAACAAAGCTCAATATCCAATCGGGCGGGATAAGACGGGACGGATAATATCGGGTTTTTACGCCGGACGCACTCATCATATAGTGGAGACGGAAGAGTGTTTTCTGAATCCGACTGAATTCACGGTTATTCTGAGGACTTTCCTGGAATTTTGTGAGGAGAATAAGATCGAGCCTTACGATGAGCAAGCGCATAAGGGGATCGTAAGGCATCTGATGATCCGGAAAGGCATCACTACAGGGGAAATAATGGTGATGCCGGTAATAAGAGATATAGAGGCTTTCGGGGAGAAGAACAAGAATGCCTTAAAGGAGGCGCTGGTTGGAGTACCGGGGCTTGTGACCATAATACTTAATGAAAATCCCGACAAGACAAATATAATACTCGGAAACCGTACAGAGACGATCTATGGCAACGGCTATATCATGGATGAGATGGACGGGCTTAGATTCAGGATATCCCCGCTCTCATTCTATCAGGTTAATCCGGCCCAGGCGATCAAGGTATATGAAAAGGCGATGGAATATGCCGCTCTTACCGGACAGGAGCAGGTTTATGATCTTTGCTGCGGCATAGGGACAATAACATTGTTTGCCGCAAGAAAAGCCGGAAAGGTCTACGGAGTGGAAACGGTTAAGGAAGCCGTGGAGGATGCAAAAGCAAATGCATCACTGAACGGGATAATGAATGCCGAGTTTACAGCAGCGGCAGCAGAGGACTACATCCCACGCATACAGGATATGAAAGCGGATGTTGTGATCCTTGATCCTCCGAGATCCGGTATGGAAAGACCGGCACTGGATGCGATAGTGAAAGCATCCCCTTACCGGATCGTATATGTGTCCTGTGATCCGGCAACTCTGGCAAGAGACATCAAGGTTTTCCTTGCCGCAGGTTATCGTCTGAAACGATTCACGGTGATCGATCAGTTTTGTCATACGAGCCATGTGGAGACTGTGGTTCTGCTAACAAAGCAGAATACCTGACAATCCTTGAATTTACGCACTTTTGTGAGTTTTTCTCCTTCAATTATGTGGAAGAAAATCGCAAGGAAAAACTCCTGATCCAGAAAATTACCGTGGCGGTAGCTTTTGAACTGGAGACGGGGAACACAAAGAATCCGGATATAAAAGTGAATATGGATACCATCGAATGATGGCTTTAAATAGGGATATTGGCAAGAAATGCTGATATCCCTTTTTGCGTATAAAACATGGAAGGAGGGCTTACATATTATGACCTTTACAGCGATAGGTGCAGTTGGCGGGATATACTTCATAATCTCCCATGGAAAGATTTTAAAACCAGGGAGGATGGAAAGATGG
>JAILQK010000141.1 GCA_024699045.1 Lachnospiraceae bacterium
CCCCTCGAATCGTTCGCGTCATTCTTCGGAAAGTTGCCCCCTGAGGGCTAAAATAAGTCTCCGGGGGCACCCATCCCCCTCGAATCGTTCGCGTCATTCTTCGGAAAGTTGCCCCCTGGGGGCTAAAATGTGCCTCCGGGGGCACCCATCCCCCTCGATTCATACGCGCTGTTCTGCAAAAAGTTGCCCCCTGAGGGCTAAAATGTGCCTCCGGGGGCAATAATAAGCAAAACTAATGAGCAATACCGTTCCGTCTCCTTTATTTACATATCAGGTCTTGTCCGGGGTCTGAGCCCTCAAATGGGTCTCAATGCAGGAATTGATTTTTATAAAACTCATCAGGCACCAGACTATCTGTGTGATAAGAGAAGAGAACCATATTCCCCATACTCCGTATCCGAGAACATAGGTCAGTAAATATCCGGTCAAAGGATTTATCAGCATGACACAGGCCGTGGCCAGCACCCTCGGAATCTTCACCTCTCCGACACCCTTCATAGCAGCGATATTGACCAGACGGAGGATCTGCAGCACCGTAAGTACCGCAGCCACATAGCTGTATTGCAGTCCTTTGTTGACAGAAATGCTGTCCGTAAAATACAGTCCGAAAAACCATTTCGCCCCAAGGATATAGATAATGCTCAGAACAATAGATACCACCAGACCTACCATACGGCCCTGTCGCAAAAACTTCCTGACATCCTTTTCACTCCCCGCTCCCATGCTGCGACCGGTCAATGAAACGATTGCGCTGTGCAGTCCGTCTCCGAAGGAGAAGGTATAATTCAGCAATATCATTGCAACGAAGTATACCGCCGTGGCCTCTGCGCTCAGACCCGATATGATCAGAGATGAGATCAAAAACCCGATGCGGGTGAACAGATTTTCAAAAATAAGATTTCCGGTCTTGCTCCGGATCTGTAACATTACCTCACTCTGTCTGTCTATATTTTTGATAATACCTCTTAGGGTAAGGAAGTCGCTATGCCTGAGCAGGAAATAAACACTCACGGCGCATGCCGCCACGGTTCCCGCAACCGTTCCGATGGCATCACCGTCCACTCCCAGCGCAGGAAATCCCCAATGCCCCTCTATCAGCATATAATTTACCAGGATATCGACAACACCCATAAATATACTTGAAACAAAAGTGACCCTTGTCTCCCCGATCCCCCTAAGTGCCGCATTCAAAACAATGGAAACGGTCTGAAAGATCATTAATCCCATAATGATCCGGAAAAAGGATATGGACATCGCCAATGTCTCCTGCTGACGACTGAACAGCCTCATTACCGGTCCGGCCAGAAGGGCAAGTCCCGCGCCCAGGATCACAGACAGCAGAATACATATACTCAGCACGGAATGAAAGTATTTATTTGCTTCTTTCCTGTCCTTTCGTCCAAGTGCCTGGGAAACATATATTGAGGCCGCTGTTCCAAGGGCATAAAAAACGGAGAGAAACAGCAGCTTCGGCTGTACGGTAAGTGAGACTGCAGATACTGCTGTTTTCCCCAGCGGCGCTATCATCCTGGTATCAATGGCGGTAATAAATACGCCCACAAGATTTTCCAGGATGGCAGGAACCGCTATCACGATAAACTCGCTTTTGAAATTCAGATTTATTTCCCGGCTTTCCAACGATCTTTTCCCGCTGATCTACATTGAGAGCCTGTAATTATTTAAGACAAGGGTGTCGTTTTCGGAATATCTGTATCTGTTGATAACACGAAGGCGTCGGGGCATGCCTTCTTTTGCGGAAAACTCCTCCCTGACAATGCCCTCGTCATAAAACAGCAGATCAGGATCCATTTTTTTCTCTTCATCCTCAGTCAGAAGAAGTTCTATAACATCCTTTCGTGACTTTCTCACCACAAAACGGTATTCAACGGTTTCATTAAAGAAATGCCCCTCTTCGGGAAGCTCATTTTCAAGCAGAGCACTGCTCTCACACAAGATCCGACCGTCTTTCACCTCATAGGTTTCAAAAACCAGACGATCTTTAAAATAAGCCATAAGTAAACCCTTTTCAGGAAGTTTTTCAATAGGTATATTAAACGGCGTCATCTTTTAATCCCTCCTCGTACCAGTCAAACAGCGTCCTGACAGGAATCTGCGGCGCATAGCGTTCCCGATATTCCATCAGGATCTCCTCCGGCATCAGTTCCGAAGCCGGCACTCCCTGACGGTACTCTTCGCGGTCAACTATTGCCAGTGATCTTATCCTGCTCCTGAGTATATCTTCAATGACCCCGGCGACCAAAAGGGCGCTCTGATTCATCCGGCGCAGTGAATCGGGGAAGCTCACTGCATAATAGACCGGAGTAACCTGCATCGCAAGGCGGTAATATCCGTCTCTTGCGGGTAATGTCCGGATCTCTCCCCATCCGTCATTCACACGTTCACCGATGAACGTATGAAGAATAGGAAAAATATCCACGGGCTTATTATCCTTTCTCCTCACTCTCAGGATCGCTCCCTTGGCAATACATCTGACGATCACCCCGTCACGATCCCATCTGATATTTTTACTGAAATCCTTATAAATCCCGGTATATTTACTCTCAATGGCAAGCTCTCCCGGCATATTCAGTATGTATTCGATCTCACCGAGCAGATCCTCCGCGCTTACGGCGGGCATTCCCTCTTCATTCAAAAGCAGAGTGTCGGAGAGGCAGGACACATCAAAGGTGTCTGCCAGTACTGTGGCTTTGGGTGCCTGCTCTCTTATTGCATCGATCTTTACGCAGACCTCACCGAAGCCCTCCTCTGCAAAGGTCCCGAGATTAATTATGGCGTGTTTCCGGAAATATTCCTCAATCCGGCGGATCTGCTCATCAGATCCGTAGACTGTTCCACTAAAGCTCTGTCCGGCTGTCAAAGCGTCCGCCATTGTACCGTCTATCGAACGGATCCTTTCTGTTTCGGGAGCTGTATAAGTGATGAGATGACTCTCCGTGTCACCGGTATAACGATCCGAAAGGCCGGCGGGCTGCTCACTTCTGTGAGGATCTCTTCCGGGGGCGATCCGGTACCGAAGCTGTGTCTTGTCATTTTTTACAAGAGAAGCACAGGCGGGGACCGGAAGCAGTCTTTTTGAGCCATCGCTGAGATACGCATTGGTGCAGATCAGATCCTCTCCGTCCTTTTCTTCAATAGACAATGCTTTTCTCAGGAGTTCACGTATCTCCGCTCCTGGTATATAAAGACTGGTTGTGGGGCCATCGGCATAAGGCTGATAAAAGGATGTGGGTGTCACAAGAAGAACCGAATAGTCCAACGCGTGATAACTGCACAGATCCGATAATGTCTGAGGTTTCACAAACAATTCATCCATTTCGACCAGTGAAAGCGAAACCTCTCCGGTTATCTCTCCCGTATTCACCCCTATCTGTTTAATACCGGATAGTGCTGCCTTAAGAGCTTCCTCCCTGTCGACTGTGCTTTGTTCATATTCTCCCGCAGGGAATGAAAGTGAGGCAAAAAATATCTGTCCGGACTTCAGGCTTCGTACACTGTAGTTTTCTTTCTCCAGAAATCTGGTGTTGGTAAAGTAACCGCGGATAAAAGAAAGTGCTTCCGGAACCTCAGAGATTATCTTTTCCGCTTCCACGCTAAGCCCGATAAATCCGTCAGGATGCGCGAACCCTACAGTTATTCCCTTCAAATCGACTCCAAGTTCTGACAGTTCCCTGCCTATCGGGATGCAGGGTATGCCGAATCTGTCACAGGGAATATCATATTGATATCCTTCCGCTGTTTTTACGGAGTTTTCAAATGACACTTCTCCAATAGTTCTCATCTCGATTGAAATCATGCCTGCTGACCTCCTGTATTTTGCAACCTGTCCTTATTTTCCTGTTCTGCTCCGCCTCTTCCAAAAAATGAAAGCAGCTCGGCCGCATCAAACCATACGGCCTTATGGGTTTCCGAATCTGCCATAAAGAGAGGCTTGCCGCAGTTTTCCACCAGATCGATGCCCTTTTTTTTCATTATCCGGACCCACCTGGCAAATACATTTCTTCCCACACTATAAGAAAGTCTCATCTTCTCCATATCATCGGCATCGATATCAAGCTCTCTCAAAGCCTGCACACGCTTGCAAAGATTCTCCCAGGAATAAGGCTGCTCGCTCTCTTCTTTATCAAAACAATATGGTCTGAGCAGCAGGGATATCTGCTCATCCGTGAAGAAGACCCTCTCTCTTAACAGATCAAGATGCTGAGCCTTGGCCGCATTCTCGCATATCTGAAAATCAACCCAGTTCCCCGCATATCCGTCACGCAGATGTTCCTCACTCTTTGCCATTTTCTTTGCACTGCCACAGCATTCCTCCGCAAGAAGATATGCGGCATGGAAGCTGTCTTCGGGCGGAACAAAAGCAATTCCTGAACACATATACATCGGAGCACGGATGCCGCCCTCGTCCCAGAATGTTGAACCCTCAAGATTCTTATAGAGGAACCCGAGATACGGAAATGCAAGATCAGCGCTGCACATGCAGTTTATATCATCGCCGGCCTGATGAAAGACCATGAATTCATGGACAAACTCTTCTCTCTTTCCACCCCTTGAGACATAATAATCCTCAAGTTCCTTAAGGGTTTTCTTCATTACGCCGGTGTATATGGCTTTGATATTTTTATCGATACGACGCCTTGTAATGATGCCCTCTTCATAGTTCGGGGTGCTGCGCTGGATCTTTCCGATGATCAGGCCCATATTGTTACCGTCGGAATGGATCACCGCAACATATTTTCTTCCATCATACCATTTGGTCCCGGGGAGTTCGTTCATACCGTACAGCAGCTTTCTCTCTCCTGCCTTCTTTCTTCGCAGGATCGAAGCCTTTGAAACATAGTCTCCGTTTTCCTTATCAAAATCGGTTACGGGATCTCCCGTGCGGACCTCACGCATTACCACGGGAAGAGTCTCCCTGGGATCGAGTATGTCACTGGAAGCCTTGATGGCATCCAGGTTTTCATAAAGATTAAACATATCGACCGCCAGATCGTCTGTCTTTTCGGTCACGGCCGCGGTCAGATTCAATGAATAAGCATGATCAAGGTAATATCTTGATATCTTTCGTATTATCTTTTGGCAGAGTGCCCCGGTCCTGACAATAGCCATAGCATTTCCTGCTGCGCATACGAAGATCTGAAACTTTACCCTGTCGGAGACAAAGTACGGAACCCTGTCTATGTCAGCTTCCCTTGAAAGATCATATTCATCCTCCGCCAGAGGAGGGTCAATATGCGTAACCGCGTACTCGATAGCCTTTTCGAGAAAGTCATCCAGCATATCATTACCGCCCAGCGTGTCCAGGTATGAATTACTTCTGAACATAAATCTTTGAATCTGCCTTGTGTCAAATATACAAAGCACTTCTTTGTCCATCCATTCTTCTTTCATATATTCCTCCGTTATTTAAATTGAGACTTGCTTACGCAGATCCGGCGATATCTTACGAAACGATATTCCGAAACTTTTGTAATACTGCTGTCTGTACCTACCTGGTCTCTGCTGATACGCTCACTGCATTTCACCAGCACCCGATATCCCTTTTTCAGCAATGCATCCGTCATCATAAAAAAGGTACCAAACTCTCCATCCAAAAGAACGGCTGACGGCCGAATACTGTCCACCTGCTTTATGAACAACTCAGCCTTCTTATACTTCTCATCCCCCGTTTCAGTGATCGGATAAAGGGGAAGATCCATGACGCTGCCGTAAAACGCAGCCTGTTTAAGAGCTTCATCATCCCATCCGGTGCTTGCATAGTGACAGCTGCAGTTGAGAAAGACAGGCTCGGTGTCCGTGATATTCTCCGTCTCTGCGGTAATTCTTTCATAATCTTCAAAGCGCACAAAACGATACCCCATCATCCTCTCTGAGGATCCGTCTTCATGCATCGTCGTACTTACCGTATTTTCAGACCGGACAAACATTGCCCGATATCCGCGGTTTAAAAGTTCATCCACCATCGCATAGGTAAATGAATACTCTCCTGAAACAAAGACCGGGCCCTCCTCCTTTGCCGGAAGTCGGTCCAGATATTCTTTAACAAGCTGAAGAACTTCTTCGCCGGAGATTTCAGGCCCAAGCTTCGGAAAGGCAATATCCTGTATTTCCCCCCATCTCGATGCTGCATAGTCATATTGTTCCGCGGACCATCCTGAACTCGGGTGATTGCTGAGATTTGTA
>JAILQK010000187.1 GCA_024699045.1 Lachnospiraceae bacterium
GTTGATTATGTAGCTTATTACGGTGAGCTTATAAAAGCTGAAGACTGTGACGTTGAGATCATTTTTGCCAATCAGCCGAAAGCGATCCTCGAATATACAAAGAATATCATCAACTGCGACATCCATACCAGGGCAAGGACCGGAAGGATCCTTCGCGATGGAGGCGCAGAAAAAGTCATAGGACTCGACGGGATCATGGACGCTCCGGTCGACGGCAGCGGATGCAATGAAAAATACGGACTTCTCGGCTCAAACAAAGCAACCGAGGAGCAGGTAAAGCTTTTCCCGAGGGATTGCAAGAACCTGGTCCTTGATATCCAGAAGCGTGTGCTGGATCAAACCGGAAAGCATGTAGAGGTCATGGTATACGGTGACGGTGCATTCAAAGACCCTCAGGGTAAGATCTGGGAGCTCGCGGATCCGGTGGTATCTCCTGCCTTTACCGACGGACTTATAGGTACCCCCAATGAACTCAAGCTGAAATATCTGGCCGATAACGATTTTGCGCACCTGTCCGGAGACGAACTCAAAAAAGCGATATCAGAGAGCATCAAGGCCAAGGACGCAAACCTCGTCGGAAAAATGGCAAGTGAGGGAACGACACCCCGACAGCTCACCGATCTGATCGGCTCCCTGTGCGACCTCACCTCAGGTTCAGGAGACAAAGGAACCCCTGTTGTTCTGGTTCAGGGCTATTTCGATAACTATACCAACTGATCCGGTCTGACGGTCCTCATGCGCTCAGCAGGCTGTAGACCCGTTTCATGGACAGTCCCTGGATCACGGTCGTAAAGAAAACAATGGCATAAGTACAGCCAAGCACGATATGATAAATATCATCCGGAAGCATGGAATTGGTACTCATGGCGAGGGCTATGCTGAGCCCTCCCCTGAGGCCTCCCCAGGTAAGCAGGGAACAAAAATTCACTCTGCCGTAGCCATCAGGCAGCTTCCCTATGATAAAAGTACTCACAAACAGACTTCCGAATCTTCCCAGCAGATTACAGATGATCGCAAATACCGAAAGGACTATCACATGCGGCATCTGAAGGATCCGTATAAAGGTCAGGCCAAGTATCACATAAAGGATCGAATTCAAAAGACTGTCAAGGATCTCCCAGAAACCGTCAAATTCCTGAAGATCGAGCGCTCCGTTTTTGTCCTCGTTTATTCCTCTCAATGTTGAGAACAACACCCCGCAAACCACCGAAGCGATGGCTCCCGAGCAGGAAAAGATCTCACAAAGCCAGTATGCCATGGCTACCGTCAGAAGACTTATATAGATCCGTCGCTTACCGTCCTGTGTCTTAAGGAACAGCACATGGAATAACAAAGTGACTGCCGCCCCTATGATAACGGCTCCCAGGATCTCCCTGAACATCACGGCAAAGAAGCCTTCACCCGCATCCTGAGTCACCATTCCCGAAAAACACACAAAAAGGGCTACTCCTACCCCGTCATTCAAAAGGGATTCTCCTTCTATTATGAAACCCGTATCCTTCGGGAGTCCGAATTTATTCAATATGCTTGTAGCCGCTATCGGATCCGTGGGCGCAACTATGCTCCCGAACATCAGACACATCGGCAGTGAAAACGGCATTCCCGTGATCTTCGCCACCCCGTAAAACAGTCCCCCGTAAAAGATCGCCCCCAAAAGCGTACATATTACGGAAAGAACGCCTATCGGACGCGCCAGTCTCTTAAAATCGGAAAGCTTCATATGACACGATCCGGCAAAGAGCATAAAACAGAGCACGCCGTTCATAAGGTACTTCTCGACATCAAAAAGCTGCATATCCTTAAGCTTCGCCAGCTCTCCGTTCCCGTTAGCGCCGACCGCGATCAGGGCGATCACTCCCGCTACCGCTATGGAAAACAGCATAAGGGAGATCTCATATGTCAGCTTGGTGACCTTCTCATTAACAAACCCTATGATTACTACCAGAAAAAGTATCAGTACCGTATAAAACAGAAAATTGATCGACATCTTATCTGACTCTGCTCCTTCCTCTCAATAAAAACGGATCATCGGCCCTTATCGTATCATAAAGCCGGGTTTCCGACCAGCCGCCTCTCCCCTCTCAGGCCCTTCCGGGCTTAAAAACCCTGCCAAACTGCGCCCCCGCTGCGGCACATACGAATATCAGCAGCAGTATCTTTACCGGAAAACATAAAAGCAGCAGCAACGAGACCGCAACCGGTTTCTTTAGCTGCGCCCCAAGCACGGATGCCGTTACTGCCGCAGCCGCAAATGCCGCATGCGGCATCGGATCGGAAAAAACGATCGATACCAGGGCAAATCCCATACAGGTACATGCATAAATGAGAGGAAAGAAATGTCCCCCCTTCATTCCGAAGTTTATGCAAAATCCCGTCATAAAAAGCTTCAGCAGACATATTCCGATAAGCACATAGGGACTGTAAGCCGTAAAAGTGCCCATGAGCTCCCCCATCTGTTCCTCTCCGGAATACATCACAAGCGGGGTGGCAATGACCATGATCCCTATGACCACACCGCATATAGTCTCACGCAAAACCACCGGAACCCTCCCCGCTATCTTCGAGGTAAGTCTTTCGGACAGCTCAAAGAGAATATATATGACTATCCCGACCGGGATATATACCAGAAGCATCAGATAATCGGTGATCCCCGCCAAAGCCTCGGCAAAGCTCGGAAATCCGCTCATGGCCGCGCCGAAGGTTTTATTAAGGATGCTTACTACAAAAAAGCTTGCCGCTGTCGAAAGTCCGTACAGAAAAAGCTTGCTGCCCTTTGACATCGGAGGCACGATACTGTCCTCATCCTCTTCGACAGCAAGTATCCCGAATAAGGGAGAATGAAAGAGCTGCCCCAAAGTAACGGCTTCCCCCAGTTCAGAAAACACTTCAATGTTTTGCTTTGCATAGGTCACATTGTCGCCCACCCAGTAACAAAGACCCGCTATTATACCGGTAAGTCCGGCTTCGGGTCCGACGCTGGCACCGATCGCAAGGGGTATCAGGGCACAGACCAGCATTTGGGGCATGGAGCCGTACTCATAGCGTTTATCGGTTTTGATCTTCCCCATGACGACCTGAAGCTCCTCGGGATAATCTCCACTCTTCTTATGCAAAAGACCGGTGAGAAGTCCTCCTGCGGCGCAAATAAAAACACTCGTGATTTTTAAGCCTGAAAACGCGGGCAGCTTCTCCCACAACAATACTGAGAAAAGCCCGGTCGCCTTTAAGAGTCCCCATATAACTGATCCCGCAAAAGCCCCCAGCAATACCGTTAACAAAATAAGCCTTACGAAATTGATAATCTTTTCCTTTGACATGGATCCTTTCACGTCCTCATCCTGCACATTCACCTTCCCGGTCCTGCCCATCGCTCATACCGGTCCTGTTCATCGCTCATCCCGGTCCTGCCATCTCTCATTCCGCTCCTCCGTACATAAAAGGGACGTCTGTATTCTTCATTTGACAGCATTCCCTCAAAAGATTATAAGAGCAAACTATACGTTGTGCAAACACTTAAAAATATGGCGCATGCGCCTTTGTTATGCTATGATTTAAGCGCCATGGGAAAGAAATGCAGCAATAAAGCAAAACTGATAATAATCGCCGCAAGCGCAGTCCTGATCGCGATCATCTGCCTCATCTGCCTGCAGCGGTCCGACAGCGCTGAAAGCCTTACCATAACCAATCTCAATGTCGGGAAAGCAGATTCCGCGGTGATCGCCTGTTCCGGACAGATCGGGGTGATCGATACCGGGACGGAGGATTCCTATGACAGGATCGACTCCTTCTTAAAAGAGATCGATGCTTCCGGGATAAGCTTTCTCTTACTGACTCACTACGATAAGGATCATATCGGGAGTGCTGTAAAACTCCTTGAAAACTATCAGATCGACACGGTCTATCTCCCTGATTATGTCAGTGAAAAGGCCCTTTATCCCCCGCTTATGGAATACCTCTCGAAAAAAGACTATGCCGTATCGGTTAATTCGATCACCAAAATAAAGCTTGGAGACTCGGACATAGACATTATCCCCGCGGAGGATCCCGATTCGCTGCTTGAGAACGAAAACAACCGCGACAATGATATGTCTCTGGTATGCATGCTCAGTTATAAGGGGTATCGCTTCCTGTTCACGGGAGATATAGAAAATGACCGGATGAAGCAGATGCTGAAGTCCTCATACGATCTTTCCTGTGACTGGATCAAGATCCCTCACCACGGAGTCTATGATAAAAAACTCGGCGATCTTCTGGACAGATCCGCCCCCTCCTACGCCGTCATAAGCACCTCCGAAGAAAAAGCCCCCGAAGAAAAGATGATCAGACTTCTTGACGAACGGTCGATAAAATACTGCTGCACGATGAACGGGGATGTGACCACCCGCTGCAACGGCATGTCTGTAAGCTGTTCACAGTAGGCCTGTTACAATTGACAAACCCCTGTTTCTTGGATATTATTTCGTGAAAGATACAACGGATATATAAGGAGAAAAAATGAAAACAGTTGCTATAATACTTTTTGTGGCCATGTATGTCTGTCTCATCGCCTTACCCAAAAAAAGAGCGATAGTAGCTTTATCAACCGCAGTGATCTTCCTCATCCTTGGGATCTTACCAATAAGCAAGCTCCCCACAGCCATAGACTGGAACGTTCTCCTTATGATCCTCGGGACACTGCTTCTGGTTGATTACTTTATAGAATCAAAAATGCCCAATTTCATTGCAGACAAGCTCCTGGACATCGCTCCGAATGTAATGTGGGTCACTATACTGATGTCATTATTCTCCGGTATAATATCCGCCTTCATCGATAATGTGGCAACGCTTCTGATGGTCGCTCCGGTGGGACTTGCAGTCTGTAAAAAACTTAAGATCAATCCGGTGCCCATGATCATCTCGATCGCGGTATCCTCAAATCTGCAGGGCGCCGCCACTCTGGTCGGAGATACGACCTCGATAATGCTCGCTTCATATGCCGGAATGGACTTTAATGATTTCTTCTGGATGAACGGAAAACCCGGAATCTTTTTTGCCGTTGAGCTTGGAGCGCTGGTCACAATCCCGATCATGATGTTCCTTTTCAGAAAAGATAAGGAGCCCGTGGTCTCTACGGAGAAGACGGTCGTCACCGATTATGTTCCGACCATCATGATGATCGCACATGTAGTATTTCTGGTTATCGCATCCTTTATCCCGGACAAGCCTGAAATAACAAATGGTATGATATGTATGCTCTGCGGCGTGATAGGTATCATCTGGGAATACTGCAAAGATAAGGATAAAGACCGCGTAATACGTATAATCAAAAACCTGGATTACGATACTCTCCTGCTCCTCACCGGCCTTTTCGCCGTGATCGCAGGGATCACCGAGGTCGGTCTTATCAATGACCTTGCGGGCATCATCGCCTCTGTCGGCGGAACGAATATCTTCCTGCTGTTTACCATAGTAGTCTGGGGATCAATGCTGATCTCCGCTTTTATCGACAATATCCCTTACGTAGCCACCATGCTTCCCGTGCTGCAGGGAGTTACGGCAGCAATGGGCGTTGAGCCGTTCCTGCTCTATTTCGGACTGCTGTGCGGCGCCACTTTGGGAGGTAATATCACTCCGGTGGGCGCAAGCTGCAATATCGCGGGTGTCGGGATGCTTAGAAAAGAAGGCTACGAAGTCTCTTTTAAGGATTTCGGAAGGATAGGAATTCCCTTTACTTTAGCCGCAACCCTGTCAGCTTATATCTTCCTCTGGATCGTCTGGCACTGAAAAGACTCTTATTCCAAAAGCCCTATCCCGATATCATAAGGCTTTCCCCCGGTCTGATCGTAAAGCCATTCAGCCATTGTGATATCTTCAACCTTTTTGGAAGCAAAAGTTATCTCTTTTAATGCCGTATGAACGGTCCCTCCCTTACCAACCGCATAAGGCAGCATCGGCCAGTCAAAAATATAGAAATGGAAATCATCCGTTATCGCCTTAAGCTGCCCGACCATTTCTTTGAGCTGCCCGTAAAACGCATCCTGAACATCCTTGTCGGTCGTATATTGTTTTGTCATGATATCGTTATAATAAGAGCTAAGCAGGTAATCCCTTGTGCTGCTGGCATAAAGATACCTGAAACGGTCTCCGTGATCTCGATAGAGCGATTCAAACCAGTCAACGGTCGGATTATCACTGTGGAGCCTCTCCACAAAGCTCTCGTCCGCATGCCATACCTCGGCGGCAGTCCTTTTCCAATCCTTGTACAATAAAAGTCCGCTGTCCGAAAACAGGGTGATGTCATCGCAATCAGAATAATATTTATCTGATATTTCTCCGGCAAGCGCCGGTACCGCAAAAGCCCCGGCCGAGTTTCCCGCCACCAGGATCCTGTCGGGTTTCTCGAACAGTCTGCAGGCGACCTTCATGGATTCATTGAAGTTTTTGTAGCCGGCAAAATAAAGGATCTCATCCTCTCCCGCCTCTGATCTGTATTCAAATTCGGAATTTCCGATATGAAAATCCCCGGTCGCATAGGTTATTACGATAAAATTCCAATCGGAAAAAGGATTTGACGGATTCCTGGTATTTGTGATCCCTATGTTGATGTTCATCAACTGTGTAAAAGGTCTCAGATTGTTCCAATAGAAATTCGGAAGTCCCGCCGCAACCTTTCCTCCCGTCACAGGTCTTGCCGCAGTGTATTCATTCCACGCAACTCCGCCGCCTGAAAGGATTATGACCAGATGATCGTTCTTTCCCTTACTGATATATGTATGATATCCGCTCCCGTCTCCTGAGATTCCCTCGGGAAGAGATATCCGGTACCATTTCATCGGCTCCGGAACCTGCTCCGGATCGTTCAGATCAAGATCGTCGGCTTCAAGCCTGTTCTCAATTGTCTTACCTATGGTCTGTTCTACATAATCACCGATCTTTTTGGCTCTGTTTATATCGATCTTCATATATGGTTACTCCTGTAAAAGCACACAACATCCCGGATCTTCCGATATCAAACCGAGAACCTTCTGCCCAGAGCCGTCTTCAGATCCCTGAACCTGAAAACAATCATTCCGGCCATAAATATAAGATATACCGTGGTCACAATGACCGCCGGCAGCTCCAGCGGATTAAGTCCGAGTCTGATAGGAATGTACTGCAGCAATGAAGCTGCGGTATTGACCACGATATAGGTCACATATTCGCTCGGTCTGAGGTTTGTCAGCAATGCGATCGCCACCGTGATGACGCCAAGTCCCAAAAGCAGGGCCGGGACGACCCATGAATAAGACCAGCCGTGCAGTCCGGTCATATGATCCACATAAATGTTTACAGCTACCGCAACATAAGCCTCCACCGTAAGAAGCTTGATTATATTACTCCTTATATACATCACGACCAGAACATCAAGCCATCCAACAAATATCCCGAGCATGGTAAGTCCGACCCAGGGCATATCCTCCGGCAGGAGCCTCTGCAACGCTCCGAAGGAGATTTCAAGCGCTAAAAATACAAACGTCGCTATCCTTATGAAAGTAAATGAGCTTATACGGTGCTCAATAACCGGAAACGCCTTTATTCCGGCGGTTTCAGGCACCTGCACATCATCGGGGACATCGGATATCTGCCCCATACAAAGCGGGCAGTTTGCTTTCCTGCCCCTTATCACTATTTTGCATTTCGGGCAAAAACACATGTTATTTCTTTCCATGCTTTCCCCTCCCGCGCTTTTTCTTTTTATTACCTGCTTCGTTTACGGGATCAGTCCCGCTTTCACCGCCCTTCGCATTGTGGTCGTTGCTTGCAAGCTCCACATCGACTCCCAGCGAGATAAGCCTTCTGAAGAAATACATCATTGCATCATGTGTCGAATATGGAGATACCTCGCCGAACACCATGCGATCCCCAAACGAGGTGATGCATATCTGCTGCGACGGAGCCGCCATAAAGGCAGCAAACCTGTCAATATAAGGCGTAAGTGTTTCGGGCATCTGTATCCTTCCGAGATTGGATAAGGTAGAGGTGATCCCTTTTTTGGATTCCTTATTGAAAAAGCTGATGACCAGGTCCTTGATCCATATCGGAACCATCTTTATCGCTATATGGTGCTCAAAGGATGCGTAGGTATTCATTATCCGCTCTACGCTCTCCTCCTTAAGCTGCAGATCATACTCTTCCTTCACCTTCTTTATTATGGTTGCGATATTCCCGTCATACTCTGTCGGACGATAGACTATCGTGATCACCCCAAAGAAATTTCTTGTTGTATCGGAATTAAAAAACTGTCTCAGATTCACCGGCACAGAGATGACTATCGGTCTCTGCCTCTCGCTCATGCTCATGGAATCGATTATCGCCTGAACATAGAGAGAGGTAGTATATACCCCTACCGTAGTCTCGTTCTCCTTTGCCAGAGCGATGATCTTTTTTGCCGAAACCGTTCCTTCGATCAGGTGAGGCAGCAGGTTCTCATCGATATCGCCCGTTATTTGATGTGCTCTTCCCACGGAGATATTCTTTAACTGCTTTAACTGTCTGCCAAGCTTTTGTCTGCTGTAATACTGATCGAACGCATCATCTCCCTTTTCGGAGACCGATGATGTCTCTCCCTCATACCGGACATCCTTTAGATCATGCGCCAGCTCCAGATATCTGGAAACCAGCCGTTTCAGGAAGATAAAACCTCCGGTCCCGTCCGCGAGTACATGAAACATCTCCAGATTTATGCGCCGTCCGTAATAGTTCACTCTGTAGAGAAGATTCACCCTTCCCGGATAATAAATGGGAGAACAGGCATGGAGATGATCTTCTTCGATCTTTAGCTTAAAATCGCTGTCCTCCAGATAATACCAGAAAAAACCACGCTTAAGAACACATCTGAAAAGCGGGAAATCCTCTATGACATCGTCATGCGCCTGCTGAAGCACCTCAGGCCTGACATCCTCCTTCAGCTCACAACAGATACGGAAAACCCTGGTGTCCGCGCCGTGCGCCGACGAAGGGATTATCTTGGCTGCATTATCGAGTTTATACCATTTTTTGTTATTGCCTTTTGCCATATCAATAGATTCCGTAATACCTGTCGAATATACTCTTTGCCGCCGGAACGGCATTCTCCGACCCGGATCCTCCGTTTTCCATTATAACAGTGACTACTATATCAGGGTCTTCGGGATTTGAAAAGCCCGTAAACCATGAATGGCTGGCGCCTTTAACACTCCCAAACTCGGCCGATCCGGTCTTTCCGGCAACCGAATAAGGCAGTCCCGCGAGCTTTTTACCGGTTCCCGTTAAGCATACCTGTTTCATGTACTCGGTCATAGCCTTCGCCTCCGATCCCGACATGATACGTTTGTATTCCTCGGGCTCATATTCCTTTAACAACGTTCCCTGATAATTGGTCTTTTTTACGATCTCCTGCGCCCTCATCATCCTGCCGCCGTTCGCGATCGCCTGAGTAATAAGCGCTAAATGCAACGGCGTGACGAGGGTGCTCCCCTGTCCTATCGAAGTCTGCATGACGGTCCTGGTGTCCGAAGCGGAGCTCAGGGAAAAAACAGACCTGCTGTAATCAAGATCGGTGGGAAGGACTCTTCCGAAAAGGAGCCTGTCCGCAGTATCCGAAAGCCTGGGAATATCAAGTGACATACCGATATTGGTAAATGATGTATTGCAGCTGTCGGCAAAAGAATCAAGAAGATCTTCATGCCCGTGAACGCTCCCGTGGTAACACTCTATCTCCGAGTCCCCGACCGCTATCTTACCGGTACAGTCATATGAATAGGCCTCATAGTCTGAAGGATGCTCCCTCATATACTCATGCAGTGTCACTATCTTAAAGGTACTGCCCGGAGGATAAAGGCCCTGTGTTGCCCTGTTCAGCAACGGAGAGTTGGTTTCATCGGCGGAGATCTGTGCCCAGTTCTCCGATACCGTATTCGGATCGAATCCCGGCTTGCTGACCATTGCGAGGATCCTTCCCGTATCTGCCTCCATCACGACCGCGGCTCCCTTATAATCTCCGAGTGCTCTGTAGCAGGCCTCCTGAAGATCCGGCCTCAGAGAAGTGTATACATTATCTCCCTTATTCCGTGTGTCCGCCATTTCCTTCTGAAGCTTTTCCGATACCGGAGCGTTCGAGGTAAGAAGATCCACGTCCACGGCCCTTTCGATTCCGGTAGATCCCATGGTCGAAAACCCTACCACATGGGCAAAAAGCTCTCCGTACGGATAATTCCTGACCTCCTTCCCCTCATCATCAAGGGCTTCCTGTGCCAGTACGGAGCCGTCAGCAGCATATATCGTTCCTCTGATGACCTGCTTCGCAAGCTCCTTTTTTCTCGTGTTATGACTGTCATTTATCACGGTCTTTGACGAGAACTGAACGGAATAGACAAAGTATCCGCTCATCGCAAGGAAGATTGCAAGAAAGATATATACGATTGTCCAAAGCTCTCTTTTGCTCACTGATCCTCCCGGTCAGATCCCTTATGATCCCTGTTTACGATGTCTTTTTCATTATCACGCCCATGACCGGTTTCATATACAGGCTCATATATTATCTCACTGTAAAACTCCGGTTCCGCTATGGTCACAAGATCCATCCCGTCCTCTTCCGGAGCCATCCGGGCATCGTTATCCTCAGGCTCTTCCCTTTGATAAGGTCTCTCCTCAGGATGGCGCCTGTATTCCTCCGGCTCCCTGTGCGCCCGCTCGTGATGCCTGTATTCATCCGGCTCCCTGTGCGCCCGTTCGTGATGCCTGTATTCATCCGGTTCTCTTCGTGTTTGTTTCCGTCCGTCTCCTTCACTGCTCCGGGAAGCATCCCTGTCAGCGTACACGGCTTTCCCGGCCTTCCGATAGAAATCCTCGTCTTCGTATCCTTCTTCCTCTCCGTCAACGGCTGCCTGCCTTGACAGCACGTACAGCCCCTGAATTATCGAAAAACAGACAAAAGTTACCAGCACACTGCTCCCGCCATAGCTGACCAGAGGAAGAGTTATGCCGGTCAGCGGTATGAATTTCGTTACTCCCCCTATGGTAAGGATCACCTGGAATCCGTAATTGACTGCAAGACCAACCGCCATGAGCCTCAGATAAAAATCGGATATTGACATTGATATGTTCATGAACATAAGGAAATTGGACATGCTTATAAGTATTATGCATAAGGCCACAAGTCCTCCCATTTCCTCCGATATGGCCGCAAATATAAAATCCTTTGCCACCTCGGGTATACTCTTCGGAGAGCCCCCCATAAGCCCCAGACCGAACCATGAGCCGGTCCCGATGGCAAATATGGACTGGGCTACCTGGTATCCGGCGCCCTCGATATCCGAAAAGGGATCCTTCCAGGCCCTCACACGGTTCCTTACATGGGCAAAAAGCCTGTACCCCAGGGCAGAGGCCGCCGCCATCCCTCCGACGCCCCCAATGAGGACGAGAGGGGCCTTTACGGTCACATAAAGCATAAAGATATATATCACAAAAAACATAAGAGCGCTTCCCAGATCCTTACACATCGCAAGGATCCCCACATAGGCCCCACCGATGAGGGCGCTTGCGGCGATCTGCTGTATCGTCGGTTTTCCGGTCTGCGGATCGATCTGGTCTTCATCGGTAAAGAGTCCTGCCAGAAAGAATATGAACAATAAACGGACAAATTCCGAAGGAAGAAAAGTAACCCCGGCTATGGTGAGCGATATCTTTGAGCCGTTGGTAACACTCCCTACCGTCATCATGACTAAGAGTATCGCAAGTCCTATGATCCCGGCGATCCAGTAATGCTTTTTTATAAGACGCACCGACCCGGTAAGATGAGGGATGATAAGCGCGAGCACTACCCCGAAAGCCGCGATCAGAAACTGCCTCCAGGCCCTGGCATACGACAGTCTTGCAAGCATCACAAAGCTTATCGAAAGGAGCATGCAGATATTGTTCGTTATAAGTCTTGATGCAAAAGGATAGAGCATCCTGAAAAGGACGATCATCGCAAAGAGCAGTATCTCCTCCAGCACACAAAGGATAATCATATTTGAGTCATGCGATCTTGTATAGAGCACATAAAACCCCAGCAAATGGGTGAGGACCATCAGGACATTCTGAAAAACATAGAATATCCGTCTTTCCTCATCGTTTTTGTATGAAAATACCGCGAAACAATGAAAGGTGTAAAAGATGACAAATATGGCAATAAAATATTTAGAAAGCCCAGCCAAAACGAACCTCTTTAAGCATTTTGATCATTTTATCCGACCCCCTTGCGGGCATGTCCCCTTGTATACGCTTCATACGGAGGCGCCGGGATCTCCTTCCCGGATGGATCATCGTTATACAGGGAAATAAAATAACTTGCGATTTCCAACACTTCCTTCGGTTCCTCCACGGTAAAATAAAGCCTGAGTGACTCCGCGCAGATCCCGCGGATCTTCCCGGTCTCTGCATGAAGCGAAAGCGGAACCGAATTTAAAATGATATTATAGCAGTATCTGCAGTCACAGATCACCGGAAAGCCTGCAAACATCCGATCCGTAAGGATGAGCTCATGTCCGTTCGCCTTATCCTTGTCGCACTTGTCATTATGGCTGTTTTTGTACAGGCAGCCCGCGCTTATCATCATGGGGATCCTTCCGTAGATCATAAGCTCCGATCCCGTCATTCCACGCGCCTCCAGCTCCTTAAGCGTAAGCTCCAAAGGGGCGGTATCACCTTTGACCCCAAGCCGGGTCAAAAGCTCCCTCGAAGCCCTGTTAAATGTATATACAGTATGATCCGCATAAATATCGCCTTTATAACCTTTTTCCTTCAGATAGCCTATCTCATCGATATTCCTCACAAGCAGATACGGTTCTGAAAGAAAGCTCTCACAGCTGGCGGCATCCTTATTCCTGAAAACGTAAGGCATAGTATTTCCGGAATGGAAAACGCGTGTTATTCCATGTATCCCCGAAAGGATCTTTGCCTGTCCGGCTTTTTCACAGACTGCGTTTATATCCATCCGTAAGCCTTTCCTCCAAAGCCTCGATCGCCCTGCGTCTTAACCCGTTTATCTCCGCAACTCTGACAAAGCTCATGCCGTCCGTGTCTATCCTTACATCCTCAAAGCAGAAATCCGTATCTCCGGTCTTCATAAGCTGCTTTTTCAGATCCTCAATGCTCATCGGATGTTTCTCGGCTCTCTCGGCAGTATTTCCCTTAACGGTTATCCTTATCTCTTCCGACTCCCGGACCACCTCCGTGCTCTCTGAAGCCTTCCTCTCCGGGGAATACGATAATGTCAGCCTTATTGCTTCCCCGGCTTTAACCTCAAGCATTGGGGTAAGCCGGATCCTCTTATGCTCACTCTTATATGCCCCGGTGTCCTCACGTTTATATGACCCCTTATCCATCGTTATCATGGAAAGACCGTTATGCCTGTGATAATAACCGTCGGATATCCCACCTCTTGAATAAAGCTCGATAAGCCTCCTTCGGTCTTCCTCCGAAGGCCCATAAGGCTCATCCGGATTTTCCCTTATCCTCTCAAGGTTTCTCCTGTAGATCTCCGTAACGCCATAAACATAAGCCGGACTTTTCATGCGTCCCTCGATCTTAAACGACGCGATCCCTGCCTTTACAAGCTCATCCAGGATGTCTATCGTGCACATATCCTTCATGGACAGCAGATACCTGTCCTTTAATTCTTTATTCACGCTGTAAGGCTGTCTGCAGGGCCCCGCGCATCTGCCTCTGTTGCCCGAACGGCCGCCGAGCATGCTAGACATCAGGCACATTCCCGAATAACTGTAGCACATGGCCCCATGAACAAAGCATTCGGTCTCGATTCCGGTTTTACGTATGATCGATCCGATCTCCTCCAAAGAAAGCTCCCGGGAAAGGACGATCCTTGTTATGCCAAGCTCCTTCATCAGCTCTGCCCCATATTCCGAGGAAACCGACATCTGAGTGGACGCATGGATCTCCATCCCCTTGAATTCATCCCGCAATAAAGAAACGATGCCCAGATCCTGGACGATGACACCATCCAGCCCGGTTTCGTACAACGGTTTCAGAAAACCGTAAACTTCTTTGAACTCTTCGGGTTTTATGAGCGTATTTAATGTTAGATAGAGCTTCTTTCCATACAGGTGCATGCGGTCGATCGCCGCCATCATTTCCTCTGAAGTGAAATTCCCTGCATATGCCCTGGCGCCGAACTTTTTACATCCGGCATAGACTGCATCGCATCCGGCATCTATTGCGGCAGTAAGGCAATCCATATCTCCGGCAGGTGCCAGAAGCTCAATAAGATCAAGGCTGCCGGTATCCCCGACAGCCCCGAAATCTTCAGCTCTTTTTGACATTATTCCTGGTTTCCGCAAGTCTGCCCGCACCGGTCGTCCTGTGGGAAAGCTGTGTCTCGAGCATGACTATACGTTTTTCCTTCTCGTTGATCTCGTCACGCATCTCCTGCATGGTGGCCTCGAGAGCCTCTCTCTTGCTTATCTCGGTCACGAGATTGTGCTTCACGTCATAAAGATCCTTGTCTCGCTTTTCCAGATCCTCGTTAAGCTGTTCTACCTGTTCTCTTGTCTTGAAATACTCATCCGCTATATTCAGAAGGACCAGAACATTCTGGGTATCCGCCGGAAGCCTCCGATAGCTGTCGACTTTCCTGTATTCCTCAAGCCTGCTGTTTACGAATGACGCCACCCTCTGCATGTATTCATCACTCTCATACCCCATGAGCGTGTAATTCTTCCCTGAGATCGTGACCGTCGTCTCGCTCTTTTCCCTGTTTTTTGGCATATAAAACTCCCTGCTAAAGCTACTGTATAACCTTATTATAATGATTTACCCGTATTATGGCAAATACCGAATTCAAACGGATTAAAACTGATCCAACCAGATCCAGACGGATCCAACCAAATCCAGACGGATCCAAACGGTCAGGTCTTCGGAAGGAAATTCCTGATCTTATCGATCAGGCCCTCATTCCTGATAATATAAGTATCATAGGTCATATCACCCTTGATCTCCATGTATGAGCCTTTTTTCTCCCCTTCAAGCTCTTTCTCTGTTCCGTCACCGGATACTCCGTAGATCACCGACTTTTCAAAAGGATCGTAAAGCCTTAAGGACATGATCTTTCCGGAATGACTTGTTTCATAAGCAACCGTATATTTAACGCTCATGTCCTTGACCTCAGTCTTGACAGACAACCTGTCTCCGTCAATAAAATTACCCGAAACAAGACCTGCGGGACTGTTGGTTTCCGGATACAGCTCCTCACTGAGCAGGGTCTTTTCAACGTCTACCGCCTCACCCTTCACGATTATCGGACGCGTAAGCTTCAATCCCTTTTCGAGATACTTCCACTTTACATACTTACCGTCATAGGGAGGTATATCAGGATACTCCATGTCTGAAAGATCGGTCCCGTATGCCATGGTTTTCTCCTGAACGACCACATCATCAACCATGAATAAAACCCTGAGTTTCTTGAATTCCGGAGGTGTATCGGCATCCTTTATAAGACTGTCATAACTTACGGGCTCCGCCTTCCCGATAATGCTCTTATTGTCTATACCTGCCATTTCACTGCTAACAAAACGGTTTCCCGATATGGCCTCCAGATGCTGCACCTGAGTTTCCCTGTCGATATCGATCTGTCCGGCTACCGCTCCATACCGGTCTCCCTCCTCCTCAAACGAAGGGAACGAGGTACAGCCGTTTATGGTCGTACCGAATCCTGTAACGCCTCCGACATAGGTTTTCCCGTCAAGGAAATTCATCGCATAAGAATCTCTGACGACAGACAGCGATTGTCCGGCGATGCCACCGACATAACCGCCTTCGGACGATCTTACGGCTCCGTAGCTTTCACAGTCGGATACGATCCCGTGAGCCATATAACCGGCTATTCCGCCCGCACCGTCTTTTTTGGATTCTATATCCGCATTGTTATTACACTGAATAACGGCGTTTCTCAAAAGATATCTCGCGGTGAAGCCGCCGTTCATGTCGCCGGCCGCATTTTCCTCGGGATCGTCTTTGTCGATGGACATCGAACCGACTATCCCTCCCACATTGATATCGCCTGATATTTTTTCCTGGTTATCCGAATGATCCACGCGTCCCTCGGTGACATTATCCATCTCCGCTTCCGATATGTCGGTAATAAGATCATCTTCACTCTGTTCCATATCGGACAGCCTCTCCATCTCATCGGATATCAGATGAAATACGACATTTATCTGATCATTGACCTTAGAAAGGTCGTCGTTCACCAGATGCGATGAATCCGTACTGTGTCCGGATATCGCGGAGAGCATATCCGACATTCCCGAAAGATTTGTTTTCAGTGATTCTCTTGCAAGGTCAAAATCGGCACCCACATGAGTCATCCTCTGTTTGGGCATGCCGTTGACATGATCAAAGATATCTCTCGTTGATTCCATGCTGCTCCTGAGATTTTTAACGGCATTGGACATATTATCGGTCAGTTCCTTGGAATTGCCGGACACCGAACTGAGAGATTCCCTGATATAGGGCTTGAGGACATTTGAGATCTCGTTTACGCTGACGATCATATCTCCGGTCAGCTCTCCCGTGTCGGACAGCTTTTTTACCGCCTCCTCGATCTCTTTTAAGGATTTCTCGATATCAGTCCCGGAAGCGTTAGACGTACTATCCGCGATCTTTTTGAGTTCCTCCGCAAGCTTGACATTATTAGCACTTATGCTGCTAAGGGCCGCTTCTATCTTCTGCTTGTCATTCCCGGATACCGTGACCTTTTTATATACATCGAGATCCTTGAAGAGCGATCCGATGCTGTCGGACATCTTTGATAGATCCTTGCCCGCATCCCGGATATCATTCACGACTCCGGGCATTTTATCGGAAATATAATCGACCTTATCCATGGCGTTGTTCACCGTATCCACGGTGGTATTAAGATAATTCTCCGCAGATACCCCGAGGTCGTTCCCTGCCGTTACGGCATTATCCGCATACTGCGAGAGCATTTCCACGTCTCCGCCGATCGATGACACCGAACCGTCCATATCATCCAGGGCCACATCCACGAGATCATGAAGCCTGTCAACCGCATCGGGAAGGGTCTCCATCTCGGAAAGCGACAGATACGGCTCCATCTGGCCGACGATGCCGCCCACGTCCTTCCTGCCGCATATCTTTCCGCTGTTGGTACAGAACGAGATTATCCCGGACTGTCTGCCCGCGATCCCTCCGACATTATATCCGGCATGCTCATAACCGACCGATCCGGTGTTTTTGCACTGATAGATACCACCCCTTGAAAAACCGGCAATGCCTCCGGTATCAAGCCCTGCCTGGCCTTCGACATTACTCTGAGCGGCTGCCGCGCTGATATCTCCCAGCATCATCGCTTCAACGAGCGAACTCCCCGGCGTTATCGCATCCGATCCGTTTACCCAGTCCTCGGTATTGTTTATATTACCTTTGTTATAAGAATAAGCTATATCGCCGTAATTCTTTCCGGCAATACCACCGGTATAGTAATATCCGGTGATGATACCATGATTCGTGCATCCCTTGATGCTGCCTTCCGCCTCGTTTATTCCCGCAATCCCGCCGGTAGTCGTCTCTCCGGTGACACTCCCCTCAAAAGTACAATTGGAGATGATCCCATGGTTGACACCGCAGATCCCGCCTGTAACTTCTTCTTTCTCCACCGCGGTGATATTCCCCTTAACATTGAGGTTCTGGATAATGGCTCCCTCATCGACATATCTGAAAAGACCGGTCACGTATCCGTTTCCGCCGTAGGTAAGCCCCGTAATATAGTGATCCCTTCCGTCAAACGCCCCGGAAAAGAGCGGAATGGTCGTAAACTGATATCCGGTCATGTCAAGATCTTTCATGAGGACAAAGCATTTATTCTTTGAATAAGAATCTATTGTCGATTCCTTTGAGATATTAACAAGATCGTTCGGAGAATTGATCTTTACGATCACTATCTTGTCCGTCGCTTCCTCAGACACGCTTCCCGGTATATCCTTAACTGAGATCACCTGAGAATTCTCAGCCTCGGTATCCCCGGGCTTGAGCTTTGCAATATCCTCCGCAGCCTCGGACAATATGGCCTCAGCTCCGGCTTCGATCCCGATGGGATCGGCCATAGCCGGCTGACTTGACATCTCAAGGAAAAAGACCGATATGAGGATCATCGCGATCCACTTTGATCTGTACTTATTCCTCACTGTCTGCCTCCTCCGATGCCTCTTCGGAACGATCCGACTCTTTGCCGGCATCCGCCTTTTCATTTATGCCGTTGCCTTCCGACTCTTCATCTATGCCGGTTCCGGCACCCTCCGTCTCTTCATTTATGCCTGTCCCGGCTCTCTCCGTCTCTTCCGGCACTGTCTTTCCGGCTTTTTGGCCCGGAATAACCTGATCGATGATAACATCCGTATCCTCTCCGTTTGCTTTCTCCTCGATGAGTCTGGCGTCTTCACTATCCTCTCCCATATTGGTCATCTTGCCGGTTGCAAGGAACACGTTCGCTTCTCCGCGGATTATTCCGTGCATCTCACCTACAAAATATCCGCTGACCTCTCCCTGAACCCTTCCGTCAAGTCTTATCACACCGGCTTCATGACTGATCTTGATCGGGACGGAAACCTTGAAAGAACTGGCATCGATGATCTTCTCACCGAGCAGAAGGATCTGGGGAAGCACAAACATAACAAGAGCTATGGATATTGCCGTTCCTCTTGCGATACATACGCCGATACCGCTTATGGTCGGGTCAGACGTAAACATTCCGATCGCCGCGCCTGCAAGCGCCAGCATAGTTCCCGATGTCACGATCGTCGGGAAAGCAAAGTTCATGGTCTCGATAATGGCATCTTTCTTGGACATCTTATCCTTAAGCTCCATAAAACGTCCCGATATGACTATCGCGTAATCGATATTCGCTCCCATCTGGATCGAGCTGACGATCAGATAGCACATGAAAAAGATATAGGAGTGAGTGATCGTCGCATACGAAAAGTTCAGCCAGATAGCTCCCTGGATTACCACGATCAGCAGAATAGGCATTCCGACCGACATAAACGTAAAGAGCAGCACCGCCAGAACGGCAAAGATGGAGACCCAGCTTACCACCGTGTTATCCCGGTCAAAGGTCTTTTTTAGATCAAATTCCGAATTTGATTCTCCGGCCATGATAACTTTTTCGGTATAATACTTCCCGGCAATGTCATGGACTCTGTCGATGAAATCAAATGTCTCTTCCCCCTCAAGAGGAAGATCCATATATACGAGCATACGGCTGTAATGCTCACCCTGAAGCTGATCCTTGGCGATCTGCATCTGCCGGCTCGCATCACTGAGCGTCTCTTCCATATCGTCATCAAGCGAGATATATCCGTCCTCAACCTCCTGATTGAGGAATAACACCACATCGATCAAAGGGATAGCATATGTGGAGGACGAATTTATCAGCTTAGCATAGTTTTCATCATTCACTGCATATGCCGTATAAAGAAGCTCCGCAACCTCATAATCGACCCCCATAAGCTCCGAGAACTGCCTTGCGGTGATCCTGTCGGTAAGCATATATCCGTCCATAGCTTCGGTGTTTGAAAGCGCGACCACATGATCGATCTCACTTTGCTTTTCCAGATCCGTGATCAGCTGTTTCTCCAGCTCATAGCTGTCAAAGGGCACGATAAGAGCCGCAAAATTCTCTTCTCCGAATGACTCTTTTATCATATCCTTTGATATCTGTATATCATTCTTGACCGGGGTTGTAAGCTTTGAATAACCGTATACATACGGACAGTTATTTGCGGCAATAAAAGCGCCCACAACGAGCACAGCAAATAAAGGCGGGATTATGAACCTTGTATGATATGCAAACTTTCCGACGAAGGGGATCTTCGGAACGAAGTTCTTATGCCTGGTCTTATCCATAAGCGGACCGAAAAGCATGATCAGTCCGGGCATCAGCGTAAACACGGAGAGCAGGGAAAAGAATATAGCCTTGATCAGGCATACACCCATATCAGGCCCTATTCCGTACTGCATGAAAAGCATTGCGATAAGTCCCCCGATCGTGGTGAGGGACGATGCGCTGATCTCAGGTATCGCCTTACTCAGAGCAACGATATCGGCCTCACGTACCGGGAGCGTCTGATGCTCCTCCTTGTATCTGTTACAGAAAATGACCGCATAATCGATAGAAAGTGCAAGCTGAAGAACTATCGTGACCGAATCGGATACGAAGGATATGGTACCGAGCATGAAATTTGTCCCCGACGCGATCGCTGCCGATGCAAGGAACGTAATGATGAGCACAGGGATCTCCGCCCAGGTCTGGGATGTAAAGATCAGAACCGACAGCACGATTATCGCAACCATGACGGAAACGACATTCATCTCCTGTTTAATGATGTCCGCAGTCTGATTACCCATATCCGTGGAAACATATATATCATGATCGCCAAGCAGCTCCTCGATCTCCGCAAGTGCCTGAAGCGCCCGTTCATCATCCTCTTTGTAAATAAATGTAATGGAATAAAGAGCAGAGAAATTATTGTAATGCTTGTCGCTTGAATCAAAATCCAGCATTGCGACATCATTACGATCGCGGATCTGTCTTGCGATATCATCCGCTTCCTCAAAATCGATATTGGTAGCCATCACCTTGGCGGTCCCGTAGGTGATGAACTCCTTTTCCATAAGATCCAGCCCCTGTTTGGTCTCTGTGGTCTCCGGAAGATAGGCCGGGAGGGAATCTTCCACGCTGACCCAGCCCGCAGATATCAGGCTGAATACGACCGCTATCACAAAAAGCAGGAAGAAAAGGTTGCGACGGTCAACGATAACTGTCGCTATTTTTATCATTATTGAAGGCTTTTCAGTATTCTCTTCCAAATCCGTCTTGTCCCTGTATCATATGGTAATGATCTGTAGCGAAAGATCTACGCGCAGATCCTAAAGATATCACAAGCGGATATTATAGCTCTATTTACATAAAATATCAACAGAAAGTCGTTTATCCGCCTGTCACCCTTTGGTATATAATCCCATCTGAAGATGCTCATATGCCTTATCGGTCACCACCCTGCCTTTAGGAGTCCTGTTAATAAAGCCGTTCTTCAGAAGGTAAGGTTCATAAACATCCTCTATCGTCCCGGAATCCTCGCCTATGGTCGCCGCCAGTGTATCCAGTCCGACCGGTCCCCCGTCAAACTTTTCTATCATCGTAACGAGCATATTTCGATCCACATTATCAAGGCCAAATCGGTCTACCTCCAGGATATCAAGAGCCTCTTTCGCAATAACTTCCGTTATTTCACCGTCATGCCGGACCTCGGCATAATCCCTTACCCTTTTGAGAAGTCTGTTTGCAATACGCGGAGTCCCTCTGGATCTCATTCCCATCTCTCTTGCCCCGGCCTCCTCGATCCTGACATCAAGCCGTTTTGCGGAATTCTTTATGATGAGAGCGAGTTCATCGACCGTATAGAACTCAAGTCTTTGAATAACGCCAAACCTGTCCCTTAAAGGCGCCGAGAGCAGTCCTGCCCTGGTTGTGGCTCCCACAAGCGTAAAATGCGGCAGATCAAGCCTTAAGGATCTTGCCGTAGGGCCTTTGCCGATCATGATATCGATCGCATAATCCTCCATTGCCGGATACAGAACCTCTTCCACCTGCCGGTTAAGCCTGTGTATCTCGTCAATAAAAAGCAGGTCGTTCTCCTGAAGATTATTCAGGATCGCAGCCATATCCCCCGGCTTTTCTATCGCAGGCCCCGAAGTCACCTTGATATTGACTCCCATCTCATTTGCGATTATCTCAGAGAGCGTCGTCTTTCCCAATCCGGGAGGCCCGTACAGGAGCACATGATCCAGCGCATCGCCCCTGCTCTTTGCCGCCTCGATATATATCTTCATCTGCTCCTTTATCTTCTCCTGGCCGATATAATCGTCAAGCCGCTTCGGACGCAGTGAATTTTCGGTCCGTTCCTCTTCGATATTCAGTTTTGTCTCAAGCACCCGTCTTTCCATATAAATCCCCGTAATATAACCGCAGCCAAACTCAAATCCCTAATTGATCCTGCGGTTTAGGTCATAAAAACTTAAGCGCCGCTTTTAAGATCGCCTCGGCATCGGCCCCTTCTCCGGCATCCGCGGCCTTTACGGCTCTGTATGCCTCTGTCTGACTGTATCCCAGCGCAATAAGAGCTTCAGCAGCCTCCGTCCTTTCATCCGCGACCACTTTGCCCCCTGAGAATGATTGCTCGGTACCGCCATAGCCCGAGTCCTCTCCGACGGTTTTCCCGATCTTATCCTTCAGCTCCAATATAAGCTTCTGTGCGGTCTTTGCGGCTACTCCCGGGGCTCTTGTTATCGCCTTGACATCCCCTGTAAGGATCGCAAACCTGAGATCCGATGCACTCATAACGGATAATACAGACTGCGCGCCCTTAGGGCCGATACCGCTGACTTTTATGAGCATCTTAAACAGCTCAAGCTCGTCCCTGTGAAGAAAGCCGAACAGCGACATATCGTCCTCCCTCACAGACATATAGGTATAGAGCTTTACCTGATCACCGACGGAGGGCATTTCCGATGCCGTTCCGGAACCGATATTCACAACGAATCCGACGCCGTTAACATTAATAACCGCCTGGTTCTCTCCTATGGTATCAACCGTACCTTCAACAAATCCGATCATACACGATCCCCTGTATCAAAAATCTTCCCTGCCTCGAAAAATGATGCAACCATTTTACAACAATATAATTCGAAAGATCTCCAAAAAATAAGATCATCCCAACACTATCCGAAGATCATCCCAACACTATCCGAAGATCATCCCAACATTATACGAAGATCATCCGAAAATCATCTCTGATATATAGTAACGCCCCGATGTATCGAATCATCGGAGCGTTTTATTTCATTAATACTAATATCAGTATTTCCGCTTACGCGCAGCCTCGGATTTCTTTTTCCTTCTGACACTAGGCTTCTCGTAATGCTCTCTTTTACGGATCTCCTGCTGTATACCGGCCTTTGCGCAGTTTCTCTTGAATCTGCGAAGCGCGCTGTCAAGAGATTCATTCTCTTTTACGATCACGTTAGACATTTCTTCATCCCTCCCTTCAGACCGCATCACTCTGAATGGGTTTATTATCGTGCATTTGCACAACAAAAGAGATTATAACGATTCTCGATTAGATAGTCAAGCATAAAGAACCGTCTGCCAGATGATCCCAGACGATCATCATCGGCATTACTCCCGGCATTACTCTGAAAAAACAGAACAAGGACGCAGAACAGCATCAAAATAAAGAACCCAGGCGATATAACAGCGAGCAGTAAGAAATAGAACGCCAATATATGAAGCACAATATATAGAGGAGAAAATAAGGCAGGTTGGCTTCAACAACGTTTCAACCGGCTTTCAACAGGCTATTAACATAGTTTTTAACGGTATTTTTAGCCGTACGTGTGTTATGTATCTGTTGTTATGAATTAAAAACCACAACATCTTTGTATGTGATTATCAAATTCCACCAACAAATTGTGTTTGTTGATTTTCGGTATAAACAGTGGATAAATATACGTTTTGCATCAAATCCTGCAACACATTTACATAATTTCTTACAAATTTATTATGTTTTGCGGAATTTCCTGCATTTATTGCATTTTTAACTTGCAAGAATCCTGCATTCCTTGTCAATTATTGAAAAACTACATATTGTGGCTCCAACGTAACGGATTTTTGTGAAAAATGCCCTGTTTTAAGAGTTTACACCCACCCCAACCGGCCTTTCGTCAATAAAATCCCATCTTTTACGGCATTTGGGGATACCGGCGAATGTTTGTTTTATATGTGATTTTTATGATTTTTTCCCTTTTCCTCCTGGTTTTATCTGTTCTCGGGTGTTACCTCGTCCAATTACTGCCGTATTTACGGCCTTTTTCCTATTTATAGTACGATATATAGTACATATATTTATGACTGATCAGGTACGTTAATGCCTATATAACTCTTCGTTTTATCTATCCGATTTATCGTACATTAACCCCCATGTGATTGATGTTTTCGGTGTTTTTTATTATATTTCCTCTGTATGACGATATCAGATGCCTGAATATGCTGATCAGCGTTCAGGACTTCTCAAAAAGCCGTTGAGGTCATTTCCCCCTGATCTTTACGCGGATGCCATTGTCTCTTGGAATAATCCCATGAATCCCTCCTTTTTCGACCCATCTTTTTATTCAAACAGAAAAGCACCTGCCAAATCTGACAGGTGCCCAAAAGAACTATAATATTATTTTGGTATAAACTTTTGAGTATTTACGAATCAGGATTCTTTTTCAAACATATCCTTTGATAATCCGCAAACCGGGCAGACCCAGTCGTCCGGTAAATCCTCAAATGCGGTTCCGGGTGCTATTCCGCTGTCCGGATCTCCTTCTGCGGGATCATATACATATCCGCAGGGGCATTTATACTTATCCATGCACTCTCCTCCTTTCCCTTATATTCCTGCTCAACTCTTCATTGCTGCCGCCAGAGCGTCAAAATCCGCATCATTTTCAGGCTTCCTGGTAGAACGGATGGTTATGACGGGATCGACGATCGTGATATCCTTCATGCCTTCCAGATACTCTCTGATCTTCTTAGCCGCCGCCGGAGACCATGATCCGTTCTCCACTATCCCCACCTTTCTGTTCTGATAATTCTTTATCTTGAGGTGATGCAGCAGATCATTCATCGGAGGGAATATCTCCAGATCATATGTGGAGGAGGCAAATATCACCCTGTCGTACAGGAATGCCTGCTCTACGGCTTCAGATACATCTTCTTTAGTAAGATCCATGGTCACAACCGTCTCTCCGGACGCCTTAAGCGTCTCGGCAAACTCCAGGATCGCTTTTTTGGTATTACCGTGTATGGAGGCAAAAGGAATGAATATCCCCTTCCTGTCAGGTTCATAGCGGCTCCATTTGTCATAGGTCTCTATCACGGATCCGATATCATCCTTGTGTACGGGACCGTGAAGCGAAGCTATCACCTCGACATCGAGCGCCTTGACCTTCTTAAGCAGTGCCTGTACCTGCGCTCCGTATTTTCCGACTATATTGAAATAATAATGACTTGCATCCGCTATCCATTCCTCATTGTTTGCAAGCGCCCCGAAGGTCCCGAATGCATCCGCTGAAAAAAGAACCTTCTCCGATTCCTCATATGTCACCATGACCTCAGGCCAGTGGACCATGGGAGCCATAAAAAACCTGAGTGTATGTTTTCCAAGCGTAACAGTATCATTCTCCTTCACAGCCCGGAATCTCTCCTTCATGCCCTCATCGAAAAACTGGACGAGCATTTTTCCCGCAGCCGCACTGCCTAAAATCTCCATTTCGGGATACATATCCGCGAGCTTCCCTATATTCGCGGCATGATCCGGCTCCATATGCTGTATCACCAGATACGAAGGACTCCTCTCTCCCAGGATCTCCTTCAGATTCTCAAAATAAGCCTCCGTACCTCTCGCATCGACGGTATCCATTATCGCGGTCTTTTCATCCAGGATCACATATGAATTATACGATATCCCTTCCGTAGGATACTGGCTCTCAAAGAGCTCAAGCTCAGTATCATCATAACCCGCATATTTTATACTGTCGGATATCTTCATTCTCTGTCTTTCCGTTTCCGTCATTTCACGACACCTCTCCTTTCACATCCTTATATTTATGTGTTTAAATATAACAAACCGCGATTACGAATTCAATATTCGTTGTCGCTTAAGGCTATTATCATCTCATCGGTGTAAATATATCTGACGTTATGATAGTGTTCTTCCATATATTCCGGACTGATGTCCTCCCATCTGAAGATATATACCGTATCCTTTTCCGGTTCTCCTTTTTCAAGCAGACGCTCACATTCTGATATCCTGCCTCTGACCTTGTCCATGTCATCCCTTGAAAAATGGAAGTTACTGACCGTCATGCCATGTCTCAGCGCAAACTCCGTATACCCGATAAGCTGATTTCTTATGGTATCTCCGTAAAATTCCCCGAAATAATAATCATGCATAAACTGCAGATGCCTGATCCCTTCCCAATCATAAAGATCCAGTTCATCGGCTTCAAAATGCGCCACTCTGGTCTCGGAATAGTCATCGGATATGGTCATGACCTTCTCACTGAATTCAAAAAGCTGAAGCAGACATCCAAGTACCAGTACACTCTTATAATATGTTCTGATCTCATGCCTTGCAAAGTATAGAGACGCAAGGATGACCGCATACATGACCGGCCACAGAAATCTCCCGGAAGCCCTGAATATGCTCCAAAGATCATATATCAGATCAGGAAGAGGGATCTCAAACAGTACATGTGAGTTCAGTGTAACCTTAGGAGAAAGCGCCACGATCCAAAGCACCATGGCCGTGGCTGCCACCGAGATGATAAAGCTTTTATTCTCTTTCCACAGTCTCTTAAAATTACGCACAAAATAAGCCGTCGCAGGAATGAGCATTATGATCGAAGCTATCCCGATATAAGAAAGACCTTCATACTGGCACTCAATAAGCGGCAGTTCCTTTATTATCCTTGAGTAATCGATCGGATTTAACAGCGAATTGAGGTTTGCGCTGTATGATCCCAGCCCGTCGGATTCTCCGGATATCCCGCCGTAAAAACCTCCGAAAAGATAAAACACAAAGATCGTCATGAACAGATACGACAGCAGGAATCCGGCCGCTTTTACGATCCTTTTAAGCATTGAGCCGGATCTGTCCTCCAGAAACTCCAGGAGGATAAACCCCAAAAGCATGGCCGAAACTATTGCATAGATCGTGATATGGGTCGTAACGCAGACCACTCCGAGGACGCACCAGAGTACGGCTCTTCTGGCCATTCCCGATACCCTGTCCCTGTAAATAAAAAGCATTATGGCAATCAGAATCAGATAATGTGAAGCAAGCGCCGTATGATAATACATGCGCTGCCAGAGCGGAGCGCAGAACACGAACGGGATACAGCCCAGACAGCATTCTGCTTCAGACCGCATGACCTTTCTCAAAAGAAGCTTCGCGACTCCTCCCTGCATCATAAAACAGAAAAAACCGTATATTCCGAAAAACTGAAATGTCTCGGGAAGTATCGGGGATAAAAGCTTAAAAACAAAACTCCATGCAGGAATAGAATCAGTATATATAACAGAGGCCAGATAAGGATGAAAGCTCGTATCGCACAGACCTATGGGAAAATGCCAGTCCGAAGCCCTGTACAGTTTCCAGCCGACATAATGCTGCGAAAGATCATACCATCCCGTCAGGAGCCAGTCCTCATATGATGGATCCAGGATCTTAAATCCGTATAGAGCGATAAATACTACAGTTCCGAACAAAGCTCCCAAAATAAACGAAAAATACCATTTGATATGTTTGTTAAAGAAGGATTTCTTTGTCATTCCCCGGTGCCCGGTTCGGTAATATTCTTAACAAGAACATTTGTGTAGGCATACGGGACCTCGATACCCGCCTCTTTGAGAGCGCTGAAGACACGATTGTTTATATCATCTTTTACTATCTCCGTCGCATCGTTATGCCTGTAATATACCGTCACCGCCATAACCAGTGCGCTGTCAGTCATTTCGATAAAATATACGGGTCCGTATCCTATTCTCCCGTCCTTCATCTTCTTCCCGGGAACGGAATATTCGCTTTCTTCGATCGCCTTTGCTATGACGTTTTTGGCTAACTCTATATCCGAATCATAGCTTATCTGGAATTTGAACAGATTGGATCTTTCGACCGTTCCCATACTGTAATTTAAGACAGAAATACTGTTGATCCTGCTGTTTGGGATCACAACCCTCAGTGTATCGATCCTTCTTATCACGACATGCCTCATCGTGATGCTGTCCACAATTCCTACGGTTCCGTCCTCAAGCTCTATCCTGTCTCCGATGTCAAAAGGCTTGTATATACTTATCAAAAATCCGGAAAGCATGTCCTTGATGACATCCTGAGCCGCAAAGCCGACGACCGCAGTGATCACCGCCGCACTTCCAAGTATAGACTTCCCGATACTGTCACCTGCCAGTGGTATTATCACTATAATGACAATGATAGCGATATTGATCGCCCGCTCCAAAAATTGCAGATGTATTTTTTTGCCGCGCTTTTTTTCAAGATACTTGAAAGTTTTATGATTTATCTTTTGAAGCAGTATCACCGCAAGAATAAGCACCAGGATCAATAAAGCATATGCCAATAAATATGTTATCCCTGCCCAGGCTGCAGCCGCAGGATGCTCAACGATAAGTTCGGCTATATCCTCAGGTATTCCCAGAACCTCTACATCAAAATTCAATGCTCTTTCCTCCAAGCCTCCATTTTATCATAAAGATCTCCGTAAGCATCGGCATTATCATCAAGTACCTGCTTTGTCGCTTCGGCAAACGGAGCAAGATCAGGTTCATTTATCTTCATTCCCTCTTCCTTAAGGGCATCGATCAATTCGTGAGTCTGTTTACGGTTATTATCCCTGTCCGACTCAGCCGATGAGATCGCAGCCTGTCTGATGATCTCCTGCTGTTCCGCGCTTAACTTCTGCCACATGGACTCCGATATGGTAAAGCACATTCCGGAATATATATGATTCGTGATCGACAGGAAATCCTGTACCTCGTACAGTTTATTATTATAGATCACGGGAACAGGATTCTCCTGAGCATCATAAGTCCCCTGTCTCAGAGCCGGATACAGTTCCGAAAACGAAAGAGGCTGAGGATTCGCTCCCAGAGAAGTCATTGTCGCCATGATGATGGGATTCTCGGGCGTCCGTATCACAAGTCCCTCCATATCCTCCGGGGATTCGATAGGCTTGACCGAATTCGTAACACATCTGAAACCGTTACAGTAATGAGCCAGCACTCTCATATTGTTTTTGATCAAAAGCTCCTCGGCTTCGGCTTCCACATCACTGTCCATAAAATCCCATGCTACATCAAAATCATCAAAAAGGAACGGCAACGCAGATATTCCCATCTTGGGCTCGTAAGTCGCAAAGTTGGAAGCATCGGTGATCACTATATCAACCTTTTTGGAATCCGTCGCCAAAGCATCGATAAGGGCAGCATCACCTCCAAGCTGACCCGAAGGATACACAACTGCAGTTATTTTACCGCCGGTTTTTTCCGCTATCTCATCGGCAAACTCCTTTGCAGCGATATTTCTGGGATCAGCTTCGCCGGTAGACACGCCGATCTTAAGCACTACACTGTCGATCTTCTCTTCGGCCTTCTGATCCCCGCAGCCGTAAAGCAGCCCCATTATCAATGTGATCATAACAAAAAAAGCCGTCATTCTCTTCATAGAACTTACTCCTCTCTGAATCGTTCCTCGGTAAACCTCTGCATCCGTTTCTTTACATCCTCCATGCATGAAGCGATACGGTTTATGGGTATATTACAAAATATCTCCACCAGCTCTTCATCCAGCTGTGTTCCCGAAACCAGCCTGAGCTCGGAAACAGCTTCCTCATAGGAATGGGAGGGTTTATATGATCTTTCCATGGTTATCGCGGAATATGTATCCGCAACCGCCATAACCCTTGATGCAAGAGGGATCTGATCCCCCTTCAGCTTGTAGTAGCCGCTTCCGTCGACTCTCTCATGATGGTAGAGGATCCAGTCGGAGATCCGGTCAAAATAATCCACGGAACCGAGGATCTTAACTCCTATCTCCGGATGCCTTTTCATCAAAGCCCACTCATCATCCACGAGTTTACCGGATTTGTTAAGGATTCTCCGGGATACACCGAGCTTGCCTATATCAAGGAGCAAAGAAGCATACTCTAGATCTGTCGGATTCAGCTTACGTCTGTAGCGAAAAGGCAGATAATCGTAGATCAGCATCGTAAGGTTATGTACGTGAAGCGAATGACCGTCCAGATTTGAATCTCCGGCCTCAATGACACCTATAAGCATCTCTATGATCTCAACGGATCTTTTTCTCGCCTTGGAGTATTTATAAAACAGCATCGGCCGACTCCTTCATACCTTCACTGAAATGAATCTGATTCTTGCCGGAGCGTTTTGACTCATAAAGAGCCGAATCCGCACGTGTATAAGCATCATCGATGTCACGGTCTTCGGGAGTGATCTCTGTAACGCCAAATGACGCATGTAAACCGTTAAGATCTCCAAAATGCACAGTATTAAGATTCGATAACATCTGTTTCAATAGCTCTTCGATCTCATCTCTGTTCTCCTTACCGCGGATCAGGGCAATAAACTCATCGCCACCCAGCCTTCCGGCAAAACTCAGCTTATCTGCGACCGCTCTCTCGGAAAACGACCATTTCTCCGAAAGATCTATTTCAAGGGTATCGGTAATGGTAGCTCCGGCGATCTGTATCGCCTTGTCCCCCATCTGATGGCCAAGCTTATCGTTTATCTGTTTGAAACCGTCCAGATCGAGCAGGCAGATCGCTATATACTCCCCGTCGGCATGTCGTATGACCTCCCCTGCCATCGAGAAAAAACGGCCCCTGTTAAGGAGTGACGTCAGAGCGTCAAAACTTGATTTGACCTCCAGCTCCCTCTGTATCCGGATGTTATTCTGGAAGGTCACATACTGCTGCATGCGCGCTCTTTGAAATGAATAATGAAGCACCATCGCGAGTGTCATGAATATTATAATATTATAAAGATCCTGGTCCGCGACCGAAGCCGGCTTATATCGGAATGAAGTAACGATAAACACCGCGCTGAAAATACTCTGTATAAGAACCATCCTCAACATCGTATCAATATATGTGCTGGCGATAAGAACCGCAAGGACAAGGTACATTGTGGCGGCAAGATACGGAGAGCCAACGGATACGGTTATGCTGTAAGACAATAATACAACAATACTTATGTAAACCGGAACGAAAGATATCTTCTCCAGCTTGCTCCGAAATATCAGGATCGTCACCTCAAAAATAACGGCTATCCCCAGATAGATAGCATAATTTCCTACCTTAAGACGGTTCAGTCCGAAAATATTAAAATACGAACAGACAACAAAAAACACGTTTATGGCAAGAAACCAGATGTTAAGGATATGCATATGCCTGAAATTCTCGCTCTTTATCAGGTCCATGCAATCCCTGTGAGTTTCCTTATCAAAACCGTAATAATTAAAACTGTTGGAAGACATACTTTACATCCCGTTCATCATGATAAGATAGACAGTCCTGCGATATTACTGTCCAAAGCCACACAAAACATTTGTTATGAATCGCCAAATGCCGCCATCCCGATCGGCTCAAATGAGGGATTTGCCACTATCCCTGTTGCTGTTTCAAAATCCACCGGTTTACTGTAATAGTAACCCTGCGCATAATTGCATCCAAACCCAATGAGTGTCCGCCCCTGATCTGCCGTCTCCACCCCTTCGGCAATGACCGACATCTTAAGTCTATTGGCTATGCTGATTATACTCTCTATAAGTATCCTGGCCTTTCCTTCGCTGATAACTTCATCGACAAAACTTTTGTCGATCTTGATGGCATCGGCATCTATATTATGTATGAGCGAAAGCGATGAATAACCCGTTCCGAAATCATCGATCGATATATGAACTCCGTATTTTTTCAGAGTCCCGACAAACTCAATGAGTCTTTCGTAATCCGCTTCCCTGACGCTTTCGGTTATCTCAACCTCCACATCGCTCGTCTCAAGTCCATGCTCCCTGATGACAGATATCATCTTCTCCTCTATGTCAGGAACATACAGATTCTTTCTGGAGAAATTGGAAGAAACTCTGGGAGGTTTATATCCCATATCCTTCCAGGATCTGATGCTTTTGCAGGTAGCCGAGAATATCGCCATATCAAGCTCATGGATCAGTCCTTCCTTGTCAAGTACCGGGATGAACCTGTCGGGATAAATGAATTCTCCCTTGTGTATCCATCGGCAAAGTGCCTCAAAACCCACAAGCTCTCCGCTTGTCATATCGACCTTTGCCTGAAAGTACGGGATAAACTCCTGATTTTTTACCGCCGGCTTAAAGATCGCAACGATCTTGCGGTTATCGCCCATCATCCTGACAAGCTCACCGTCATAATAGACGATATCCTTTTTTAAATTGCCTTTTCCGATATTGCAGGCAGCTGCCGCCTCATTGAGCCGGTCAGTAATAGAAACCCGATTTTTCCCCGTCTTGCCATCGGAAACCCCATTTTTCCCCGTCTTGCCATCGGAAACCCCAACCCAGCATGCTATCTTGAAGACCTGATTGGGAGCGCTCTCAAGATCAGAGATCTTAAGGTTGCGAAGCTGAGCCGATAACTCCTCCATCCTTTCCGAGCGGATAAGCATGACAAAATTATCCCCCCCAAGCCTGCAACAGGCCTCATATCTGACATCCACCAGACTGAGCAATTTTTTAGCGATGCTCACCATGGCTTCATCTCCCGCCTTAGAGCCCGCCACCTCGTTTATATACTTAAAATTTCTCAGATTTATAAACAGAACACTGACTTCCTCAGCAGGTATCTCCTTGATGATCTCAGCATATCTCCTTTTGATATAGACCACATTCGGGATCCCCGTCATCGGATCCGATATTTCGGCGAAGTCCAGCATCTGCCGCATATTCTTCCGGCTTACTATGACATAGATCAGATCCGCCATCATCTGATAGACCTCAAGATCAAGGTCTTCCTTGCTTACCCCTTTCGGAAATTCTATAAATGCGTGCACATATTCAATATCACCGTAATAATATGGATAAGTAAGGGTAAGCCCGGTCTCTTCTCCGTTATCGTAAAGGATTATCTTATCGGCGCGCATCTCATCGGCTATGATGAGCTTTCCGTTCGTCTGATCACGATATCTCTCGGGATTATCAAGCGCTATATCATAATACATCTTCGAAACATTGACTTTCCTGCATATTTCTCCATATGCCTCAGCGTCAAGTGTCTCATAGACCGTATTATGCATAAGCTCCTTAATTCCATTCAAAAGCTCTTGATTATCCTGCATGTAATCTTTCCTTGATCATAAAAATAGTAATTAATTTTATCAGATTAACGAGCTTTATTCAATGCGCTCCTCCCCTTTATATAGAAGGAATGGTTGATCGCCGCGCCGATGAGCAGAATATAAAAACATCCGTAGAGCCACATCATGAAAACCACGACAACCGCAAGACTGCCATAATAAGTGCTGTAAATGCTGCTGTTGATGAAGATGGAAAAAACGAACGAAAAAACGATCCAGGCAAGCGAAGCGAAAACGGCTCCCGGAAACTGTTTCTTAAACGGCTGTCTCTCATCGGGGATAAAACTGTAAAGCACCATAAAGCCCAGGGTCCCGATCGCCATCATAAACAGATATCTTAAAGAATAAACGATCGGAATACTCTTATAGTGCAAAACTCCTATAAAGAAAAACTCCACTATCTCCTCTCCGAAAACAATGAGCACGAGCAGCAGCGTAAAGATCAGAACCATGATAAAAGTATAAATAACAGCCCTTATTGTTGCAATGATGGTCCCTCTCTTGTTCTTCACCTCATATATGCAGTTAAGACCCCAGAGAAGGGCCAGAACTCCTTTAGCGGTAGCGTAAGTCAAAAAGACCGCGGAAACGGATATGACCCCTACCGACGAAGCATATGCCTGCCGGATGATCAGGGAGATCATGCCATCAATATAATCGGGTGTGATCCCGGTAATGATGTGTATGAGCTGCTCATCGGTAATGCCGGTAAGAGGAAGAAGCTTTGTAAGCAGGATCAGAAGCGGGATTATCGCAACAAAAAAGAAAAAAGCCGTACTGGATGCATACGCTCCGATGTCCTTGTAAGACATACTGTCCGCAAACCGGAATGCCCCCATTATCAGCTTTTTCTTAGTTGTCTTTTTCATATTCCGGATCCTGTCCTGGATCAGGCCCCGGTAGACAAAGTAACCGTCCGCAGCCGTCCTTTGTCCCGTTACCTGTTGATAATTCAAATAACAATAAGGACATGATAGCACGGATCGCTTATTATTTCCATTACGCAGTCGGTCAGGAGATCGCCTCCTTTATCGATCTGACATACTCCCCGATATGCCCGGGGGCCTCGGTCCCGTACTGCTCCAGTATCTTTATTATCGCCGATCCGACAATGGCCCCGTCGGAAAGATCCGCCATCTTCCTTGCCTGCTCCGGAGTTGAGATCCCGAAGCCAATAGCGCATGGAATGTCGGTATTGGCCCTTACTACTTCTATGATAGAATCAAGGTCGGTCGTTATTTTACTCCGCATCCCGGTCACTCCCAGGCTGGAGACGATATAGAGAAAGCCCTCCGCCTCTTTCGCTATCATCGCGATCCGGTTCTTGGAGGTCGGTGCGATCAAAGAGACCAGGTCAACCCCATGCTTATGGCAGGCAGGCAGAAATTCCTCTTTTTCCTCATAAGGCACGTCCGGGAGTATCAGACCGTCGATCCCGGTCCCGGCGCAGGCAGCGAGAAATCTGTCTGTACCGTAAGAATAAACCACATTCGCATAGGTCATGAAGACCATCGGGGTATCGATATCCTTCCTGATCCTTTTTACGAGCTCAAATATCTTATCGGTCGTAACTCCTCCTTCAAGAGCCCGGAGGTTGGCTCCCTGGATCACCGGTCCTTCTGCGGTGGGATCGGAAAAAGGGATCCCGAGCTCTATCAGATCCGCGCCGTTTTTGACCATCTCCCGTACGGCCGCTTCCGTAGTGTCCAGATCCGGATCACCGCAGGTGATAAAAGGAATGAACGCTTTTCCGTTTTCAAAAGCCTTTTTTATATTACTCATGGATATCCTCCCCTCTGTACCGCGCTATCGCGGCGCAGTCCTTATCTCCCCTGCCGGATACCGTTATAACAACCAGCTTTTCTTTATCCATATCAGGCGCTATCTTAATAGCATGAGCCAGCGCATGGGACGACTCGATCGCCGGTATTATCCCCTCCGTGACCGCCAGGTACTCAAACGCCCTGACTGCTTCTTCATCCGTGACCGGGACGTATTCCGCCCTTCCCGTATCATGCAGATATGCATGTTCAGGACCTATGCCCGGATAATCAAGACCTGCCGAGATCGAATACACCGGTGCGATCTGACCGTATTCATCCTGACAGAAATAAGATCTCATCCCGTGGAATATCCCCGGCTTTCCCGTAGCTATGGTAGCCGCGGTCTCAAAAGTATCGATTCCTCTGCCTGCGGCCTCACATCCTATAAGACGTACTTCCTTATCATCAATAAAATCATAAAACGTCCCTATGGCATTCGAACCTCCGCCCACACACGCCATGACAACATCGGGAAGCCTTCCCTCCTTTTCAAGCATCTGTGCTTTTATCTCCCTTGAGATCACTGCCTGAAAGTCCCTGACTATGGTCGGAAAGGGGTGCGGTCCCATTACCGAGCCCAGGCAATAGTGGGTATCGCTGATCCTTGACGTCCATTCCCGCATAGCCTCGGATACCGCATCCTTTAACGTAGCGGTTCCGGTCTTTACCGGGATGACCTCGGCTCCAAGGAGCTTCATCCGGTAGACGTTCAGTGCCTGTCGTCTCGTATCCTCCTCACCCATGAATACAACGCACTCCATATCCATAAGCGCCGCCGCCGTAGCCGTAGCCACCCCGTGCTGTCCGGCCCCGGTCTCTGCTATCAGTCTGGTCTTCCCCATCTTTTTTGCCAGCAGAGCCTGTCCTAGCACATTGTTAATCTTATGCGCCCCGGTATGATTAAGATCCTCACGCTTTAGATATATCTTTGCTCCCCCGAGATCCTTTGTCATCTTTTCCGCATAATAAAGCCTTGACGGTCTGCCGGCATATTCGTTAAGGAGCGTCGTAAGCTCGCGGTTAAAATCCGGATCCTCCTTGAAATGATCGTAAGCCTCCTCAAGCTCGATGACCGCGTTCATCAATGTCTCGGGTATGTACTGACCTCCATGATCACCGAACCTTCCCCTGGTATTTGTCATTTATCCGTTCCTTTCATAAAGTATTCCTTACCTTAAAAACAAAGTCTCTCATCTTCGCTTCGTCCTTAAAGCCGTCGGTTTCGATCCCTGAGCTCACATCGACTGCAAAAGGATGCAGGTAATGCAGCGCCTCTGCCACATTTTCCGTATCCAGCCCTCCGGCCAGAAAATATGGCCTCCGTATCCCGCCAAGCATGCTCCAGTCAAAAACCTCTCCGGTCCCGGCCCCCGAATCAAACAGAATATGATCCGCCGCGCTGCCTTCAGCCTCCTCGGCATCCTTCGCGCTTCCGACCCTTACGGCCTTTATTACCGGCCCCGGCATAAGCTCCTTAAGCCTTCGTATAAATACGTCGTCCTCACTCCCGTGAAGCTGCGCTATATCAATAACGCCCTCCTCATACATACGGGCGATCTCTTCGATCTTCGTATCCACAAAAACCCCGACCGTCTTTATCGAAGGATCCAGCATGCTCCTTAAGCGCAAAGCCTGCTCCTTAGAAACATAACGTCTGCTTTTCGGAGCAAAAACAAACCCGATATAATCCGGTCTTAAGGCATTGGCTGCCGTTATATCACAAGGCCTCGAAAGCCCGCAGAGCTTTATCTTAGCAGGTCCGGATCCGTCTGACCCGGATATGTCTGTCCCGGATATGTCTGTCCCGGATCTGTCCGTCCCGGATCTGTCCGTCCCGGATATGTGTGTCATCATATGCCGGTCCCTTTAAGCTGTGCAAGCTTCGCCTTTTTATCCGGGGCTCTCATGAGGGTCTCTCCCACGAGGACCGCATCAACACCGATCTCCTTTAATGCCGCCACGTCTCCGGCATCCTTGATCCCGCTTTCGGATACATATATCACCCCCTCCGGGATCAGGCTCCTGAGCCTTTTGCTGTTTCCGGTATCCACGCTGAAATCCTTAAGATTACGGTTGTTCACCCCGATGATGCGCGCTCCCGAGCTCACCGCGATACCGATCTCCTCCTCATCATGAGCTTCCACGAGCGCTGAGAGGCCAAGCTCATCGCAGATTCCCAGATATTCACTTATCTGGTCCTTTGACAGTATCGCGCATATGAGCAGGACCGCTGACGCTCCCAGCACCTTCGCCTCATGGATCATGTATTCATTAACTGTAAAATCCTTTCGCAGACAGGGGATCGATACTTCCGAAGCGATCTCCTCAAGATAGCTGTCTGCCCCCATAAACCACCTCGGCTCGGTAAGCACGGAAATACAATCGGCCCCTGCCTCTTCATACTCCCTTGCGATATCAAGATAGGGAAACTCCGGAGCAATGAGCCCCTTTGAGGGGGAAGCCTTTTTGCACTCGCAGATAAAAGCCGGCTCAGGCTTTCTTAAGGCTTTTTCAAATGCAAAGTCGCCCTTTTGCATGCCGTAAGCCCGTCTTTTCAACTCTTCGGGAGATACCCTCTCCGAAGCCTCTTCTATCCTCTTTATTGTGTACTTTGCGATCTCATCAAGGATCGTCATTTCAGTAATCCTCCGGATAATATATACGTTCCGTATCAGCCAAGATTGCTGATCTCTATCATCTTTTCAAGCGTTTTCATTGCTTTTCCGGAATCAATGATCTCTTCCGCAAGCTTTACGCCATCCTTCATGCTCTCTGCCTTTCCCCCGATATAGAGTGCCGCTCCGGCATTCATGAGCACGGCATCTCTTTTAGGACCGGCGGTACCGCTAAGGATACCTCTTGTTATCTTTGCATTTTCTTCGGGAGTCCCACCCTTGAGCTCATCCTTTGAGCAACGCTCAAATCCGAAATCCTCGGGGCTTATGACCGATGATCTGAACCATCCGTCCTTTATCTCGCAGACAGTAGTAGGCGCACTGAGTGAGATCTCATCCAGCTTATCCTGTCCGTATACGACCATTCCTCTCTTTATCCCAAGATTGACCAAAACCTGTGCCAAAGGCTCTACAAGATATCCGTCATAGACCCCGAGAAGCTGCATTTTAGGCGAAGCCGGATTCGTTAGCGGGCCCAGGATATTAAACACTGTTCTGAAACCAAGCTCCTTACGTATCGCCCCTACATATTTCATCGAGGTATGGTATTTCTGTGCAAAAAAGAAGCACATTCCGACTTCTTTGAGCAGTTCTACACACTTCTCCGGACTCTGGTCGATATTTACTCCCAAAGCTTCAAGACAGTCAGCGGTACCGCAAAATGAGGATGCTGCCCTGTTTCCGTGTTTTGCGACCTTCACTCCTCCCGCCGCGGTGATTATCGCCGTAGTCGTAGAGATATTAAAACTCCCTGCATTATCTCCTCCGGTCCCTACTATCTCCAGAAGGTCCATGTCGGTTTCGACCTTTGTAGCATGGTCTCTCATTGCGGCCGCACAGCCTGCGATCTCATCCGTAGTCTCCGCTCTTGCGCTCTTTGTCGAAAGCGCCGCAAGGAAAGCCGCGTTCTGAGTGGGTGTCGTCTCACCGCTCATGATCTCGTTCATTACGGTGTAGGCCTCGTCATAATTGAGATCCTCTTTGTTAACGATCTTCACGATTGCTTCTTTGATCATCTTTTTTACCTCCTGTCGTCAAAAAAACACTCTCTGTCCGAGGAATCCCACCGGCGGACCCTGAAGCTCCCCTTCCGCGATCCTGCAAATAAAAAAATCCTCGACAGAAATAAACCTCTGTCAAGGACGAATATTTAAACTATCCGCGGTGCCACCTTGATTTACGGCATGACCCGTACGCTTAGCAGGATACCATCATATCCCCGGCAGTTAACGTCTGCCTTAGACGTCGCGGGATACTATTTGATTCCCCCGCGCCCTCAGCGGTCCATTTGACAACTTGTTTCTAACCTGATTCCAGCAGCCAGGCTCTCTCTTTAGGCATCATTGCCGTTATCTCCGCTTCAACGGTTTGATCTGCGATATGAAATTGATTTTTTATACCATAGTCAGAACTGTTTGTCAATGCTTTGATATATTTTACCGTCCTTGCTGTGCGGTCTGACACCATTTTTTAATGCAGACCGGATATATGGCAACGGCAAAGAACATCATAAGGCATCTTGCTATGAAATTCCCCCAATGTCCGCCAAGCATCTCCACAAAGATCGCCGATCCCAAATACTCCTTCCAGGATATGATGATCATCATCCCTATACAGCTGACAATGGGAAGATTGGCCGCTCCGACGGGTATTTCATAACGTATGTAATGTCTTTCGATATAGCTTCCCGCCACAAAACCAAAGAACATGCCGCAGGCCTTAAAGGTATCATTCATCATTTTCTGCGGATCGACCAGAAGCTCCCCGTCAACATAGTCCATAGGATAAGGCTTCACCTGTATATAGATGAGCACGGCTATGACCAGCAATACGCCGGCAGCTGACAGGATATCCTTCATATGCTCATCATCGCCGATCTTATCCTGGACTTTTACGATCAGAAACATCAAAAGCGAAGTAGCGCCAAAGCCCACCAGCACATCCTGAGGAGTATGGACTCCTAAATAGTTTCTGGAAAACGCAGTCAAAGCCAATAAGACAACGCACGTTATCGAAAGCCAGCGCCGTTTCCTGTATTGCCAGACCGCCACCCCGCCATACATGACTGTTGCCAGAGTAGTATGTCCGCTCGGGAAAGAATACCCTGTTGCAGCCACCTTGGAATCTCCTGCGGGCTCGATAAGCTCCGACCTTATCCAGGGTCTGTATGCGCATACCGTGAGTTTCAGGAATCCGTTCAACATTTGCGCCCCACTGTAAAAGCTCAAAAACCTGTATCCCCATTTCTTATCCACACACCAGAATACCACAAACGGAAGCAGCGGCATCACATCAACCGCGATCTTTGACAGCGCATTGAAAAACTCATCAAACACCCCGCCCATGGCATTTCTCATGTCCTGTAAAAACAATAAGTACTGGATATCTATCTGCATACCTGCTCCTTCTTTTGGCCCCCGGGGACGGAGTCGCAGGGCCATTCCGGTCCGTTCAAG
>JAILQK010000010.1 GCA_024699045.1 Lachnospiraceae bacterium
CTCTTGAAATCCATGAAGTCTTCCGCCGATACATCAAGAACCCCGCCCGCTATGCCGGCTATATCATAGGATCTTAATACCGCAGCCGCCTCGTGAAGTGACTCTTTTTCAAGCAGAGGGATGACATCCATACTCATGGGATTGTGATTTTCCGAGCAGTGCGTCCTGAACCATTCATCGATCTCCGAAAGCCGGTCTTCATTGATAAGGAGTACGAGTCCGATGTGGTTTTTGATCTCACTCTCCCCCGCATCAAGCTCGGAAGTATCGGCGACCGAAGCAGCGATCTTCTCCTTTCCGAAGCGCTTGGATACTTCTTTTGCAAGCTCTATGTTTTCTTTTTTCGAAAAGTTCAAAGCCGCGATCTCACATCCCGCATAGAGGAGTTTTTTGATATCCTCGGCTCTTTTTACGTTCCCTGCTCCGATAAGCGGGATATCAACCGTACGGCTGATAGCTTTTATTATATCGAGATTCTTTTCATGCCCCGCATCGTTGACCGAGAAATCAAATATAAGGATGGCGTCGGCACCATGGTTTTCAAAATGCGATGCAAGAGCGACCGGATCCTCGGATACCTTCGATCTGTCACGCAGGTTTTTGACTGCAAGTCCGTTACTGAGATAGATACACGGTATGATCTGTTTGTATTCCATTACAGAGCCCCCTTTGTAGAAAGCACATCTTCTATCCTGTCATCAAAGCCCGTTGCCATATCCAGCGCTTTTGCAAAGGCCTTAAAAGAGGCTTCGGCGATATGATGTGAATTAAGGCCGTCGAGCTGCTTGAGATGGAGATTCATCCCGGCGGAATAAGAGACCGCATAGAAGAACTCCCTTATCATGCACATCTCCATATCTCCGCATTTTTCCTGCGGAAACTTCAGATCATAATTAAAGTACGGGCGTCCGCACAGATCTACAGCGCACAGGATAAGCGTCTCATCCATGGGAAGGATGAAATGCCCGTATCTTCTGATACCCTTTTTGTCATCGAGCGCCACGGCTATGGCCTTTCCCAAAACTATCCCCGTATCCTCGACCGAATGATGGGTATCGACATTAAGATCTCCCCTGCAGTTGAGATACAGATCAAAGAGCCCGTGTTTTGCAAACCCCTCGAGCATATGATCAAAAAAGCCGATCCCGGTATCTATCTCCGATTTTCCCTCGCCGTCCAGGATAAGCTCACAGCTTATATCCGTTTCTCCGGTAGTCCTGTTTATCTTGGCAACTCTCTTATTCATACCCGACCTCACTCTTGTGTTGCGTTTCCTTCAAATCTCACAGCGACCGAATTAGCATGTGCGGTAAGCCCCTCGGATATCGCAAAGGTCTCTACATCCTCCGCCACTCCTTTCAGCGCCTCCTCGGTATAGAAGATCACCGATGACTTTTTAATAAAATCGTCGACGGAAAGCGGCGAGAAGAATTTTGCAGTGCCATTCGTGGGCAGCACATGATCCGGACCGGCATAGTAGTCTCCCAGCGGTTCGGAGGAAAACTCGCCAAGGAAAATGGCCCCGGCATTTTTGATCCGTGTCATGGTTCCCCAGGGATCTTTTGTAACTATCTCCAGGTGCTCCGGGGCGATATCGTTTACCACCTCTATCGCGCTCTCCATGCTGTCCGACACAAGGGCATATCCGTAGTTATCCAGGGATTTCTCTATGATCCCGCGTCTTGAAAGTCCGGGGAGAAATCCGTCGATCTCCTCCGAAACCTTCTCCGCCAGCTTCATCGAAGTCGTTACAAGTATCGCCGAGGCCATCTCGTCATGCTCGGCCTGACTCAGAAGATCCGCCGCCACATAATGCGCATTTGCCGTCTCATCCGCAAGTACCATAACCTCAGAAGGTCCTGCGACCGAGTCAATGGAAACATGACCGTATACGGCACGCTTTGCAAGCGCGACGTAAATATTCCCGGGGCCTACTATCTTATCGACCTTGGGGATAAGCCCCGTACCGTATGCCATTGCCGCGACAGCCTGTGCTCCACCGGTCTTGAAGATCTTTTTGATCCCGGTGATCTTTGCCGCCGCAAGGACGACCGGCGTAACCCTGCCGTCGGGACCTGCCGGGGTACACATGATGATCTCGCCTACTCCGGCGCATTGCGCGGGGATTATATTCATCAGAACCGTGGAAGGATATGCGGCCTTGCCTCCGGGGACATATACCCCGACCCGTTCTATGGGAGTGATCCTCTGTCCGAGGACAGAACCGTCATCCCTGGTGGTAAAAAAGCTCTGTCTGACCTGCTTCTCATGATAAGCCCGGATGTTTGCCGCCGCCCTTTCCATCACTCCGTAGAGCTTTGGATCGATCTCTTTCGCTCCCTCCTCGATCTCCTCTTCGGTGACCATGAACGAAGCTTCATCAAGCGTGCATTTGTCAAACTGAAGGGCATAATAAAACAGCGCCTTATCTCCCTTAGCCTTAACATTGCTTATGATGGAAGCGACGGTTTCTTCTATATCCCCGTAATCGTTCGTACTCCTTTTCAGGAGGTTCTGAAGCAGATCCTTTCTGGTTTCTTCATTAAGCGTTAATATCTTCAATCATTTTACCTCATATCGTATCCCCGGATGCGATGATCTCATCCAGCTCCTTGATCAGCTTATTGATCCTGTATGCATGCATCCGCATGGATACCGTGTTCACAACTACTCTTGCCGAAAGCGGTACGACCTCCTCCAATACCACCAGACCGTTTTCCTTCAGCGTGCTCCCGGTCTCGACGATATCGCATATAACATCGGAAAGCCCCACGATAGGCGCGAGCTCTATCGATCCGTTCAACTTGATTATATCAACCGTCTGATGTTTTACGTTCTGGAAATAATCCCGGGTTATCTTTGGATACTTGGTCGCGACCTTTATCATCTCGTGATGCTGCAGCAGCTCCCGGGCGCTTTCGGGTCCGGCGATGCACATCCGGCATTTTCCGAACTCGAGATCCATTACCTCATAGATCTTACGGCCTTCCTCAAGGATCGTATCCTCTCCCACTACACCTATATCCGCCGCGCCATGCTCCACATAAGCCGGCACATCCGGACCTTTGGCCAGAAAAACCCTGACCTTATTTATTTCATCGGTGAAAATAAGCTTTCTTGAATCCTTATCGTTTATCTCAGAAAGACATATCCCGGTCTTTTCAAGCATATCGATGGTCTTATCCGCAAGCCTTCCCTTTGTCAGCGCAAACGTAAGATAACCGTCATCCTTTGTCCTTCCGCTCTCCTCATTGGACAGCGCGGTCCCCAGTGAATCAAGCGACAATGTAAAGCCAAGCGCCGGAGTATCGTGTCCGAACTTGGAAAGAAGATTGTCGTAACGACCTCCCTTAAGGACAGCTTCTCCCAGGGAAGGCGTATATGCCCTGAATATGATCCCGGTGTAATAATTGTATTTCGAGAGCATCGAGAGATCAAAGGTGATATATTTGTTTATCCCTTTATCCTGGGCCTTTTCATATACCGATCTCAGCCGTTCTATGGCCGATTTTGACCGTTCGTTTGATATGCCCACAAGTGCCCGGTCAAGAACCGATACATCCCCGAAAAGCTCCACACACCTTAACAGCTTATCCGAATGGGATTCAAGCATCTCTATGTTCTTTATCAGATTTGCGGCAGCGAAACGGTTCTTATTCCCGATCTCATCCCTTAGGCTCATCTCAAGCTCGCCGTCGATCTCGGCTTCCTCGCACAGGCCCTTGAAATACCCGGCATTGCCTATGCAGATCTGGAAGTCCTTAAGCCCTGCCGACTGCAGTAGTTCGACCGCCATCGCGATCATCTCTCCGTCGGCTTCCACCGTGCTGTCTCCCATATATTCGGCTCCGAGCTCGGTATTCTCCTTGAGTTTACCCGAAAGCGACCTTGAATTTGAAAAGACATTTCCTGAATAGGAAAGCTTCACATGGACATTGTCATCGACAAAATACTTGGCTGCGGCTCTCGCGACCCCGGGAGTAAAATCGGGTCTGAGCACAAGGGTGTTGTTATCCTTGTCAAAAAATTTATAAAGCTCATCCGAGGGTGTGGTCCCTATCTCTCCGGAATATACGTCAAAATACTCAAAACTCGGCGTATCGATCTCCCGATATCCGTAATTTCTGAGGATCTGAAGGAACTCCAGCTGAAGTCTGAGTTTCCTTTCGTAATCATTTCCGTATATGTCCCTGACGCCCTCGGGAGTATGCAATAACCTGTTCTCCATAACCTTAAAATCATACCACAGATGCTATTGACGGTCAAAATATATACGCTCTAGTTTACGCTTTTTTCAGGCCGCTCTCCTCACTCTGCGAATCCTTTCTCTGAACTCTCCGTACACGGTCTCTGACCTCCCGGCATCTTAAACTTCCTGCGGGAAAACGAAAAAGAGTCCGGTCACGATATCGTGCCGGACTCCCTGGTTTCAACCGTAAATCTTCGAAAAACTGCGATCTAGTTGGTATTGGGGTTCGTGCGAAGCCTTACTACCGTTCCCCAGTCAACCACCTGAGTATTATATGAATCGTTGCCGAACTTCTTTGCATATTCCTCTGCTTCCTTCTGAGTGCTGAATGCTCCGAGGAACATACAGTTGTGATTTGCTACCACTTCCCAGGGAAGATTGGGGTTGCCTTCGTGTCCGAGCGCATTTACTATCATACCACCGGATATGCTGTTCATCTCTTCTTCAGTAAGATCTCTGATCTCTGCCATTTTAGTTCCCTCCGTTTTTTATTATTTCGTTCCTGCTGTCACTGTTCTTTATCACCTACATCTATTTATACGATAAAAAACCGGATATGTCACCATGAAAAATTGTTGTGATGACAGTTTGTGGTGAGGACAGTTTGTGGTGATGAATGTTATCCAGGATGAGAGTCTGTTGTGATGAAAATATATTGTGATAAAGTCTGTGAGCCAAGATCCGGCCCTCAGCCTCTCCTGTCGATATCAAGCTGAATGTAATCAAGATATGGGATCAGGATCCCGGGCTTGGATTTTATCTCATAGCTCATGTCAAGCTCATCCAGCCTGAAGCTTTTACGTCCCCCGTCTTTCATTCTCCTCCAGAAGATCATAAGCTGGCGGAATGTCAGGTAGTACATCATCTGTCTCTCAGTATACTGGATTAGAACAAAAGCGACTCCGTCATTTCTTTCAAATTCCTCCATAAAATAAACCTGATGCTCATGGATATTGCTCAAAGGGAAGGTATCGGAACGGCACTCCTTGGCATCAAAGCAGATGGGCAGCCCCTGTGCCACTCCGATATAATCTACGGTTGACTGCTGCTCGAAATATGCAAGGGTGATCTGATGCGTAGCCTTATCAAGCTTAACGGGTGTAATGGGCGTAGGGATCTTTTGAACAAGCGCAAGATGCGACTGTTCATATTTTTCGTTAGTCCTGTTTACAAGCTCCTCGAGGGCTGAGCCCCTGAGTCCTCTGGAATTCCAAGTTGCCATCGTTTTACGCCTCTATATCGTATCTGCAGACTTCAAAGAAGCCTTCTTAAGACATTCCTTCATATCCGCGGGAAGCTCCGCCTTTATCGTCATGCCGCCGAGGATATCGGAAGGCAGTTCTATCCGGTATGCATGAAGCATCTGCCTGCGGGCCCCGGGCTTTCCGTTTTTTTTGTTTCCTTGTCTGCCCGGTTTTTCTTTTCCGGTCCCGTTTCTGTTTTTACTCCCGTTACCGTATTTGATATCCCCGACCACGGGATGTCCCAGATGCGAAAGCTGGGCCCTGATCTGATGCTTCCGTCCGGTAATAAGTAAAAGCTCGGCATATGTCGCCTCTTCGCTGCATTCAATTATGCGCATATCGGTGATGATCTTCTTATGATCCCGTACGGGCTGATCCGATATGCTGACTTTATTGTCATGATCTGCCCCGCTTATATAGGCTGTCATCCTCATATATCCGTCGGGGGTCATACTGATCCCGCCATAGCTTTCGGCTGCTCCCTCCGGATCGAACCTGCCGTAAAGTATCGCCCTGTAGGTTTTTCTTATGCTGCGGGCTTTTATCGCTTCATCAAGGATCCTGAGACCTTTGATCGATTTTCCGCACATCACTATCCCCGAAGTGTTCAGATCAAGCCTGTTGCAGACAGAGGGCCTGAATACGCCGGTATTGCCGACATAGGAAACGAGCTGATCGTTAAGCGAGATCTTTCCGGTCGCATCGCTTTGGACCCGAAGTCCCGCAGGTTTATCGTAAAAAAGAAAATCCTCATCCTCATAAAGGATACGCCCGGCATCGAGCACCTCCCCGGTATCAGGAACCTCGCCGGTATCAGGCACCTCCCCGGTATCAGACACCTCGCCGGTATCAGACACCTTTCCCGTATCAGGCGTATACCCGTTCCGGAATTCATTAATAAGTCCGTTAGCGGTCCCCTTCTCAAGCCCGTTCCGACAAAATTTCTTAAAAGTCTCCTCCGCCAGAAAAAAGGAAACCCTGTCGCCTCCCGAAAGGACCGCCTCATCACGGCTCTTTTTTCCGTTAAGCTCGATGTTTTTGTTTCGTATGAATTTACGGATGAGACTCTGTGGAGCTTTGTCCAAAACCCTGGAAGCATATCTGAAAACAGTGAGACCTGCTTCC
>JAILQK010000048.1 GCA_024699045.1 Lachnospiraceae bacterium
GGTGTATGATCCTGCGGATGCCGGAAAACGTTGCAGATCAACGCGTTTTGAGGATAAGGCGGGAAGAAAAGGAGACAGATAATGATAACCAAGGAAAAGAAAACAGCGGTCATTGAGAAGTATGCGACTAAGCCCGGAGACACAGGATCCCCCGAGGTTCAGATCGCGATCCTCACAGAGCGTATCAAAGAGCTCACGGAGCACCTGAAGCTGAATAAGCAGGATCATCATTCGAGGCGAGGGCTTTTGAAGATGGTCGGTAAGAGGAGAGGTCTTCTTGATTACCTCAAGAAAAAAGACATTGAAAGATACAGGACGCTGATCGAGAAGCTTGGTATCCGTAAGTAGTGCATTTACAGGGCAGGTTTTTTTCCTGCCCTGTATTTTATTAAAAAACGCCACTATCCGTGGCAGAAGAGTATAAGGAGAAAAGAATGGCAGATTACAGAACTTACACAATGGAGCTCGCAGGCAAGACTCTTTCCATCGATATCGGAAGGGTTGGCAAACAGGCAAACGGCTGTGCTTTCATGCGCTACGGAGATACAACACTTCTCTGTACGGCAACGGCTTCAAAGGCACCCAGGGACGGCATAGATTTCTTCCCGCTTTCCGTGGAGTATGAAGAGAAGTTTTACTCGGTAGGAAAGATGCCGGGCGGATTCAATAAGAGAGAAGGAAAAGCATCCGAGAATGCGGTGCTTACATCAAGAGTCATAGACAGACCCATGAGACCGCTTTTCCCGAAGGATTACAGGAACGATGTAACCCTTGACTGCATGGTCATGGCGGTAGATCCCGAGTGCAGACCCGAGCTTGTGGGAATGCTCGGCGCTTCGCTTGCGACTACGATATCGGATATTCCTTTTGACGGTCCATGTGCGATGACACAGATAGGAATGAAAGACGGACAGTTCATCGTCAATCCTTCGCAGAAGGACTGGGATGAGGGCGATCTGGAGCTTACGGTGGCTTCTGTCGGACAGAAGGTCATAATGATCGAGGCCGGAGCAAACGAGATCCCTGATGACAAGATGCTTGAGGCGATCTATATGGCTCATGACGTAAATCTCAAGGTCATAGAGTTCTTTAAGGAGATCGCTGCAAAAGAAGGTAAGCCCAAGCATGAATATGTTTCTTGTGCGATCCCGGAGGCTCTTTTTGAGGAGATAAAGAAGATCGTTCCTCCCGAGGAGATGGAGAAGGCTACCTTCAACGATGACAAGCAGGCACGTGAAGCAGCAGTGGCTGAGGTTCAGGAGAAGATACAGGAAGCGTTTGCCGATAATGAGGAATGGTCAGCGCTTATTCCCGATGCAGTATATCAGTATCAGAAAAAGACTGTCAGGAAGATGATCCTCAAGGATCACAAGAGACCTGACGGAAGAGATATCAAGCAGATAAGACCGCTTGCGGCAGAGATCGATCTGATCCCCAGAACTCACGGTTCGGCCATGTTTACAAGAGGACAGACACAGATCTGTGATATCGTTACACTTGCGCCCCTTTCCGAGAAGCAGAAGGTGGACGGACTCGATGTCAATATAACGGAGAAGAGATATATCCATCAGTACAATTTCCCTTCATATTCCGTCGGAGAGACCAAGGTATCCAGAGGTCCGGGACGTCGTGAGATAGGTCACGGTGCGCTTGCCGAGAAGGCGCTTATTCCCATGCTTCCTTCAGAGGAGGAGTTCCCTTATGCGATACGTGCGGTATCCGAGACATTTGAATCAAACGGTTCAACGTCTCAGGCATCGGTCTGCGCATCATGCATGGCACTTATGGCGGCAGGTGTGCCCCTTAAGAAGCAGGTGGCGGGTATTTCCTGCGGACTTGTAACGGGAGATACCGATGATGATTTCATCGTTCTTACAGACATCCAGGGGCTTGAGGACTTCTTTGGAGACATGGACTTCAAGGTTGCCGGAACCCACGATGGTATCACCGCTATCCAGATGGATATCAAGATCCACGGCCTGACAAGACCCATAGTCGAGCAGGCTATAAAGCAGTGTCATGAGGCAAGGGATTATATCATGACCGAGATCATGACCCCTGCTATCGCAGAGCCCAGAAAGCAGGTTTCGAAGTATGCGCCCAAGATCATCCAGATTTCTATTGATCCTGAAAAGATCGGTGATGTGGTCGGTCAGAGAGGCAAGACAATAAATGAGATCATTGCCCGTACAGGCGTGAAGATCGATATAACCGACGACGGCGCCGTATCTGTATGCGGAACCGATCAGGAGAGCATGGACAAGGCTATAGAGATGGTCCAGATGATCGCTTCCGATTATGAGGAAGGCCAGTTCTATGAGGGTGATGTTGTGTCGATCAAGGAGTTCGGCGCGTTCGTTGAGTTCGCTCCCGGCAAGGAGGGAATGGTTCATATCTCAAAGATCGCGGACCACAGGATCAACAGGGTCGAGGATGTGCTTACTCTCGGCGATCATGTAAAGGTCAAGTGCCTTGGCAAGGATCGTATGGGACGTATGAGCTTCTCTATCAAGGACGCTAAGTAAGGAGCGGATACAAATAAAGCTCATGGTGTGGTATCATAGCACCATGAGCTTTTTTTTGTTTGCAGCAGCGGTGCTCCTGATAATAGCGGGACACATGGTTAAATCTTTAAGGCAGAAGCAGTTCGCGGATTTCTATGAAGACGTGAAGCTGCCTTTGTTTAATGAGGCGCTTGCCGCGGGATACCTGGTCAATCTTTTTGTTCCTTTCAGACTGGGGGATCTGCTGAGAGCGTTTATTGTCGGCCGAAAGATGAAAAACGGCTTTTCTTTTGCTTTTGCCACGGTCGTGGTAGACAGGATCCTTGATGTGATCGTCGTGGGCTTTATCTATCTGGTCCTTTATCTTATCAATCCGGGAGCATCCGATGACGCTGCGAGTTCGGCTTTATTCTATATGACGCTGTCACTTGTCGCGATAGTCATCATCGCGATAGTTACCTTTGCCAGGAGAGGCGTGAAGAAGCTTATAAGGACCTTTACCTGGATATTCAACGAGAAGATCGAGCTTACCCTGATGTTCTTTTTCTGGTCTATGATCACGGCTTTCAGAGATATGGCAAAGCGAATGGATAAACGCCGCCTGGCGGTCCTTACGCTTGTCATGTGGGGCCTTTATACCGCGTCATACTATCTTATATCCATGGCGATAAGGGCGATGGGCGGGGAATCAACGATCATGGATGTATTTTCCTATCTTTTTTCAAGCTCCAGCATAGATAAGGGAAATCTTCTGACCGGATACAAGGACACCGTGATGGTGGCCTATCTTGCGATCTCGGCCGCGCTTTTGTTTATTATCGGTCTCGCCTCATCCGTTAAGTCAGGCAGTAGATCAGGTAATGATCCGGATGAGACACAGGATGCCCCGGAGAAGACCATCATGCTGCTTCCGCAGGTGCACGAGGCGGATCGGAGGAGCTTCCTGGAGAATTATTTTGAAGGCGACAGACATGCTTATGTCAGGGGATACCTTGAGGCCAACAGCGATATACAGATCCTGAGTGATCTGTCGGCAGGATCGAATGCCACGACTCTTTTTGCGATCAAGGATGACCGTACGATATTCCGGAAATATGTCGTTGGGGATGATGCTGAAAAGCTCCATGATCAGGTGGAGTGGATCGAGCTTTACAGAGATAGGCTCAGGCTTCCGGAGATACTCTGTGAAAAGCGCGGGGAGGGCATGACTTTATATGATATGCCTGCGGTGACCGGGGCTTCGGGGCTCTTTGAATTTATTCACACCAATCCCGTAGAGAAATCCTTCGGGATAATAAAGAATGTATTTGATGACCTTGAAAACGGCCTTTATTCGGCATCAATGGAACAAGCCGGATCCGCATCAATGGAACAAGCCGGAACGGTGTCGAAAGAAAAAGCCGGGGCAGCTTCGGAGGAACGAGCCGGATCCGCGGTGGTGGACAGCTATATCGAGAATAAGATCCTTAAGAATATACGAAAGATAGAAGAGAATCATAAATGGTCGGAGCTTCTTAAATACGACGAGATCGTGATAAACGGACGTAAGGTCAGGGGCTTTCCGCATCTTAAGGAGGAAATGACTAAGGAGAAGCTGAAAGAGGTATTTGCGGAGGATACGGTCTCGCCCATACACGGAGACGTAACGGTCGAAAACATCATTGCGATGCCGTATAAGGACGGGGATTACTATCTTATCGATCCCAATACCGGCAATATCCTTGACAGCCGGTTCATAGATTATTCCAAGATGCTTCAGTCGCTTCATGTGGGATATGAATTTTTGATGAGGACCGAAAGGGTCAGTGTGAACGATAACGAGATAAGGTTCATGTCCGGGATCTCCAGGGCATACAGGGATCTTTACGCAGAATACAGAGAGTATCTTAATGAGAGATTCAGTGCGGGACAGGTGAGGAGCATTTATTATCATGAGGTCGCGGACTGGCTGAGACTCATGCCTTACAAGATCGACCATGATGAATCAAGGGCGGTCATGTTCCTGGCGGGGATGCTGCTTGTGTTCGATGATCTTATGGAGAAATTTTAATATCCACTGATAAACATAAAACTGATTGACGTCCAATGAATGTTCTAGTATACTTCAGAGTTGGTATATTTTATGTTAATTTATGCGCTTTTATGTAAAGTGATTGCTTTTTGATTATAAAGGAGAGGACACTTTGATCAGAAGATTCATTGGCAGAGGCGTGGCGGTTTGCATGTGCGTTGCGCTGATTTCTGTTTTATTGTATGGCTGTTCGGTCCCGGGCAAGACAGATGAGAAAACGGGAGCGGAGACGGAGACTGAAACGGAAGTATTAGAGGTCTCCGTAATGAAACCGGACATCAAAGACATATCAATAAGCTCTAATTTCTCGGGGACGGTTACGGCCGAGAGCGAAGTGAACGTGATACCCCTTGCGGCAGGAGAGGTGATAGAAAAGAATTTTGAGGTCGGAGATCATGTGAATGCGGGAGATCTCCTCTTTAAGATAGATGACGAAGCGCTGCAGATAGCGGTAAGTCAGGCGGAGGCCTCACTTACGACGGCACAGGCAGGCCTTTCAACATCTAAGGCATCTGCCGAAGCGACCAAGGCACAGTCCAACGCAACAAGGGCGTCTGCTACAAAGAGCGTCGGGGAGATACCTTACAATGAACAGTCAGCTAATGTGGCTGTCGACAGCTCTTATGTGTCTAAAAGGAGTGCGAATAATACATATAAGAACGCGCTTGACGGGATAGATCAGGCGGAGAGCACTCTGGAGGATAAAAAGAAAGCGCGTGATGCCGCAAATTCCGCCAGGGATTCCGCGAAGACAAAATACGATCAGCTTGTGGCTTCCGGCACGGCATCTGCGGCCGAGATCGCTGCCGCCAAAACAGAGTATGAAAACTATCAGACTACGGCGGAAACAGCTGAGAAGAATGTAAAGAGCGCCGAGTATTCTCTTGACAGCGCCAAAAGATCGGCCGACAATGCCGAGATGAGTTACAAGCTTTCTCAGGAAAACTATGCCTTAAGCGAGATGCAGAGGGATAATTACAATACCTATACTAAACCCACTACGATCTACAGTGCCTATGCATCTGCGGTCCAGGCCAATGCTTCGGATGTAGGGGCGGACAATTCGATCACTACGTCTGCGGCCCAGGTCAAGCAGGCTCAGGCCGGACTTGATTCCGCAAAGCTCAATCTGGAGCATGCGACGGTGACTGCTCCCGTGAGCGGGACCATAACCGCGATAAACGTTTCGCTCCATAACATGGCGACTACAAGCACGGCTGCCTATACGATCCAGAGCGATGAACAGAATAAGATCTCGTTCTATGCCGCGGAGGAGACCGTCAATAATATAAAGCCGGGCTCCGAGGCTACAGTCACAAAGAACGGGATGTCTTTCCCCGCAAAGATCATCAATGTATACGACACAATAGATCCCAACACCGGGCTTTTCAAGGTAGAGCTTATGACCACGGATCCAAATTCCGGAAGTATGGTCCCGGGATCTACTGTTTCGATCAAAACGGTGACAAGGAGAGCCGACAAGGCGATATCGGTTCCGATCGATGCCGTTTACTATGACGGCGAACAGGCCTTTCTCTATGTGGAGGAAGGCGGAAATGCCAAACGCCTGAATGTTACCGCAGGGATCTCTGACGAGGAGAGTGTAGAGATCATAGAGGGACTAACGGCAGATGCCAACGTGATAGTTACCTGGTCAGGCAATCTGAGAGACGGGGTACCGGTGAGCGTGACAGGTGCCCGGACTCAGTCGTCTGAAGCAGCGGCCGCCGGACCGGATACCGGTGCGGCTACTCCCGCAACAGGGACGCCTGACAATAAAAGCGGCAACGGAAATGCCATGGTGCCGATATCAGCCGGAGCAGGAGATGATTGATGAAAGCGATCATTAAAGGAGTACTTGACCGGCCGGTTACCGTCATCGTTTCGATCATCGCTTTGGTGGTGTTCTTTATTACTGCGCTTTCTTCGATTACACTGAAGCTCATGCCGAGCATGTCTATCCCCATGATGCTTGTTGCTACGGCCTATCCCGGGGCAACCCCGGAGGATGTGGATGAGCTGGTTTCAGATAAAGTAAGTAATGCCTGTCAGTCCCTGACCGGAATTAAAGCCATCGAGTGTGATTCCGCGGAGGGTATGAGCCAGGTCCTGCTGCAGTATGAGTACGGGCAGGATATGGACAAGGCCTACAATGATGTCAGAGAAGCGGTGGAGGCTATCAAAAACCAGTTCCCTACTGCAGTCATTGATCCGGTCTACATGGAGATCGATACCGATGCGATCGACGATATAACCTTGTCGATAACCGGAAAGTCAGACGACGTCGATGTGCTTACGATGGTCAATGACAAGGTCGTGCCGGATCTGAAGAAGCTTAGCGATGTAGCCCAGACCACGGTAAGAGGCGGAGATGAAAAATATATCCAGGTCCAGGTGATCCCGGAATACATGTTGCAGTACGGACTTGACGTAGGGAGCCTGGCTTCCGCGATATCCGCCGCAAACTTCACCATGGCTACGGGAACGGCAGATTACGGTGATCAGTCTCTCGCACTTTCCGCCGAAGTAAAATATGATACCATCCCCACGATAGAGCAGATCCCCATAACCACTTCCAAAGGACAGACGATCCATCTGAACGATGTCGCAAAAGTAAGGTACGCGGTATCGGACAAATCTTCATTATCCAGATATAAAGGCATGGAGAATGTAAGCCTTTCGATAAAGCGGAGACAGTCATCCTCATCGGTGGATCTTTCCAGACAGGTCATACCTGAACTGGAGCTTCTCAGGGAGGAATATCCCGAGCTTAATATAGAAGTTCAGGAGGATGCGGCAGATACCATACTGGATACTCTCAAGGGCGTGGCAAAGACAATGATGCAGGCCGTGCTGCTTGCAATGATCATAATCTTTGTCTTCTTCGGAGATATCAAAGGTTCGCTCATCGTCGGAAGTACAATGCCTATTTCTATCATGGCCACGATCATCCTTATGCAGCGAGCCGGATTTGCTCTTGATGTCATAACCATGGCTGCGCTTATCATAGCCGTCGGAATGATGACGGATAATGCCGTGGTCGTTATAGAGATGTGTTTCAGGCGGCATCAGGCCGGATTGTCCTTTAAGGATGCGGCTTATGAAGGAACATCGATAGTTGCGAATGCGGTTACCGGTTCAACGATCACGACCGTGGTCGTTTATGCTCCGCTCGCATTTATGGAAGGCCTCTCCGGGCAGATGTTCAAGCCGCTGGCCTCTACCATCATCTTTGCGCTGCTGTCATCACTTATTTCCGCCCTTACTCTTATCCCGCTTTGTTTTAATATATACAAACCGGTTGAAAAGAGAGAGATAATAACCAATAAGATCCTCAGGAAGGTATCGAAGATCTACAGAAGGGTGCTCCGAAAGGCTCTCAAACGGAAAAAGACCGTTGTGCTTATTGCGGTGCTTATTCTGGGAATATCGGTGTATCTCGCAACGTTTCTCAAGACCGAGCTTTTCTCCGGTACTGATGAGGGCATAGTTTCGATCTCGATGCAGTTCAGACCGAATCTGAGCCTTGAAGCAATGGATGATACGGTTAAGCAGATGGAGCAGTTTGTGGCTTCTTCCGACGTGATCGAAAAGTATTCTTCAAGCATCAGCAAATCGGATGCCAACGCTAGCGTTTACGCATATAAAAAAGATGATACAAAGCTTACCACTCAGCAGATAGTCGATGAATGGAACGAGGAGATGCGGAATTTCTCGACCATATGTGAGGTCAGGATCAGCGCGGGATCGACCACCGGAATGGATCAGATGTCGACAGCCAGCTCAAAGCAGTATGCGATCAAGAGTTCCGATCTTGATAAGCTGACCGAGGTATCGAAGAAGGTTGTCAAGGCAATGGAGGATACGGAAGGGGTTCTTTATACCACCTCTGAGCTTAATGATACCGGTACGAAGGCGATGGTGGTTATCGATCCTGTAATGGCGTCGGCAAGGGGTTTTTCGGCCAAGCAGCTGGCGTCTACTGTCTATACCAATATGGCAGGTTCGAAAGCCTGCGATGTTACAATAGACGGTACTAAGTTTGAGGTCAGGGCAGAGTACCCGGACGATCTTTATGAGAACATAAGCGATGTACAGGCAATGACTTTCATCAATTCAAAGGGAGAAACGGTTCCTTTGAGTGAGGTCGGGGAAGTTAAATTCGCATCGGCGCCGTCAAGGATATCAAGGCAGGACGGTCTGTATATCAACTACGTGACTGCTACGACAACGACCGCGAACAGGGACCAGGTTGCCGAGAACCTGGATGAGAAAGTAAATGCGATCGTCATGGACAATGACGTAAGCTTTGTCAACACGTTGTCGGACAGGATGATGCAGGAGGAGTTTACGGCGATCATACAGGCTATCTTTATTGCGATATTCCTGGTGTTCTTTGTTATGACGGTTCAGTTCGAGTCGATCGCAAATTCACTGCTCATCATGCTCTGTGTGCCTTTTTCGGGAATAGGCGCCATACTTTTCATGCTCGTCATGGGAATAAAGGTTTCCATGGTATCGCTGATGGGTATACTGATGCTTTCCGGTATCGTTGTCAATAACGGTATCATACTTATCGATATGACCATACAGAATCAGAAGGCGGGAATGGAGACCGTCGAGGCGCTTGTCGATGCCGGATCCGGAAGACTGAGACCTATCCTTATGACGACGCTCACGACAGTTATAGCCATGATACCGGTAGCTCTTGGATGGTCAAAGGATGCAATGGCCATGCAGGGAATGGCTGCCGTTATCGTCGGAGGACTTACGGCATCCACAGTACTGACGCTGGTGCTCCTTCCGACATTTTATCTGATCCTCGACAGAATAAGGGCCAGACACACCGCAAGACAGGAGAGGAGAAGGATCAGACAGGAGCAGAAGGTTCAGGATCAGGAGACTCTTCTTAAGGAAAAAGAGAGAGAGAATTCAAGAGTTAATCTTGTGTTCCCTATGGGTGGCGCAGGGACCAGATTTCTGGATAACGGGTTCGAATGTCCGAAGCCTCTTATCGATCTTGCGGGAGAACCCTTCTTTAAGAGGGCGGCGGATTCTCTTGTCGGGCATCTGAAATACGAGAGACTCGTATTTGTGGTATTGGAGGATCATATCAGGAGATTTGAGATCGACAAGAAGATCCATGAATACTATCCGGATGCTAAGATCGTGGCATTAAAGAAGGTCCTGCCGGGCGCTGTCATGACCGCGATGGAAGGGGCAAAGCATGTCAGAAACGGACTTCCGGTCATATTTACGGATTGTGACCTGCTGTTCACCTCAGATGAGATGTATGAGTTCTATCGAAGCGGAGCGGCCGGGGCTGACGGCTCACTCCTTACGTTCAAGTCAGATAAGGACAAATACAGTTATGTCGAGCTTAACGATAAGGGATTTGCATCAAGGACCGCCGAGAAGGAGGTCATAAGTGAGAATGCGATCACCGGATCCTACGGATTTGCGAATGCGTCCTTATTCCTTGATATGGCGGAAAGATACTTAAAGAATTGTCCGTATGACGAATACTATATGAGCGGAGTCTACAACGAGCTTATTTCCTCCGGAAGGAAGGTCAGGGTGTTCGGTGTCGATACCTACATGTCCTTCGGCACGCCGGATGAATATGAGAATGCCGAAAAAACACTTGCGTCACAACAGAAGGATGCAGCGGAAGAGGCAGAGGATAAGGCTGCCGGCGATAAGGCAGAGAATAAGACCGCCGGCGATAAGGCAGAGAATAAGACCGCCGGCGATAAGGCCGGGGCACGCGATAAAGCTGAGGATGGCAATAAGGTTTCCGAAGATAAGAACAATGCCGGAAATAAGGGCGAAGTAACCGGCGGTGATAATAAAGATGCAGACGATAACGTTGATAACTCCGGAAACGACTCCGGCAACTACGGAAACGACTCCGGCATCTAATCCGGTAACGACTCCGGAAAGGATTCCGGTATCTATTCCGGAAACGACTCCGGCAGCGCGGAATGAATGGATTGAATTATTTTGCCTTAAAGAGTACAATTTTATCGTTAAATGTCTTTTCTTGATCAGGGAGTTTTCATGAAACGTTCAAGAGGTCTGAGCTTCAAACTGGCGATTGTTTTTCTGATCTTTATGATCGTTACATTGACTTTATGCGGGATAACCACATATTTAAGTCAGATGTCGATCTACAGAAAACAATGTCAGCGTGATATCACAAATGTTGCTTCATATCTTGCAAGCCTTGCGGCAGCTGAAGGAGAGGATTTCATACGTTACAAGGA
>JAILQK010000098.1 GCA_024699045.1 Lachnospiraceae bacterium
TTTACCCCGGTTCAGGGCGGCATTTCCTTCTGGAAATGGCTGCTTTCTCCCATCCTTGTGCTGACGAGTAGCGGAGCCGGCACCCTGATTCCCATCATTCTGTTTCTGCTTTTACTCGGTGGCATTTTCAGCGTTCTGATCACGCAGGGTATTCTCAGCCATATGCTGGGAAAGCTGGTACGGCGCTTTGCCGCGGTGCGATACCGGCTGATGGCCGCCATGATCTTATTCTTTATGGCGCTGGGCGCCTTTATCGGATCCTTTGAAGAGGTGATTCCTCTGGTGCCTATAGTGGTGTCCCTTGCCGTCTGCCTGGGATGGGATATCCAGACGGGGATCGCCATATCTCTGCTGGCCGTGGGATGCGGTTTTGCCTCAGGCGTGGCCAATCCCTTTACTGTTGGCGTGGCTCAAACGCTGGCGGGTCTCCCCGTGTTCAGCGGCATATGGTTCAGGATCCTCTGCTTTGCGATCATCTACGTGGTGCTGCTATGTTTTGTCATCCTGCGCGCCCGGAAGACAGAGAAAAACCATACCGTGCAGATGACGGATCAGGAGGATCAAAACGACCCGAGAATGGACCGGGCTGTCCGATACTTTTCCATTCTGATGGGAATTGGGATTCTCATTATTATCGTGTCTGGCTTTGTCCCGGTTCTGAGTGACTATACCCTGATCCTTCTGATGCTGACCTTTTTAGGAGCCGGGATTTCTTCCTCGCTCGTTTCCGGAATGCATCTGAAGGAGCTTGGCAAAGCCTTCCTGAAGGGCGTAGTTGACATTCTGCCCACCATCGTACTGATTCTGATGGCTTCATCCATCCGGTATATCATGGAGGAAGGAAAGATTCTTGACACCTGCCTCCACTTTGCGCTGGAAGCCGCCGGCGTTATGTCCCGGCCCGCGGTGATCCTCTTTATCTATCTGATCTGCATGGCCACAAACTTCTTTGTTCCTTCCGGTTCAGCTGAAGCCCTCCTGCTGATCCCCATCATTGTTCCTTTAGCGGGAGCCTTCGGAATCAGTGCCCAGCTGTGCATCGTGGCCTTTGCCTTCGGAGACGGATTCAGCAATACCCTTTATCCCACCAACCCTGCTCTGATGGTTGCCCTGGGACTTGCGGACTGCGGATACGAAAAATGGATCCGTTATTCGCTGCCCTTCCAGCTTCTCAATCTGGCGCTGACCTGTGGCTTATTGCTGCTGGGCCTTGCGATAGGATATTGATACCAAAACCCATCACGATCAAATTTCATTTTCCCCGAACGTATCAGTATCAGGCGAACTGCGAATTATAGATTTCGCTGTAAAGTCCGTCAAGATCCATAAGGGAATCATGATTACCGGTCTCCACGATGCTGCCTTCCTTCATCACGATGATCAGATCGGCGTTTTTAATCGTGGAAAGCCTGTGGGCGATGACAAAGCAAGTCCGTCCGCTTGTAAGGGAATCCATCGCCTTCTGGATCATGATTTCGGTCCGGGTGTCGACGTTGCTGGTCGCCTCATCCAGGATCAGCATCGGCGCGTTCTCCATCATGGCCCGGGCGATAGTGATCAGCTGCTTCTGCCCGGCGGAAAGTGCACTATCCTTCTGGATCAAGGTATCAATCCCCTGAGGCAGGGAGTTAATATAGCTGCTTAGGTTGGTTTCTGCGAGAATCTCATTGAGCCTGTTCTCGTCCACGTCCTTCAGATTATAGACGATATTCTCCCGGAGCGTTCCGTTGATCACCCAGGTTTCTTGAAGAATCATACCGAAAATCTCCCGGAGCTCCTTCCGGGTCATTTTTTTGATGGAGACTCCATCCACCAGGATATCCCCACTTGTAATTTCATAGAAGCGCATCAACAGATTTACCAAAGTCGTTTTTCCGGCGCCTGTGGGACCAATAATCGCGACCTTCATGCCCGGCTCAATCCTGCCGGAGAAATTAGTGATCGTCAGCTTCCTGGAATCGTAGCCGAAGCAGACGTTGCGGAATTCAACCTCTCCGCGGATATGCTTATGATCCAGGAGCGGCTTGGTTTCCTTTTCTTCCTCCAGCTCCTCCTGCTCCAGAAAACTGAAAACCCGGTTGCAGGCTGCTATACCGAGCTGAATGGTGCTGCTCGTCTGACCGAGTTCGGAAAGCGGGTTCTGAAAAAGGGTAACGTATACGAGGAAGCCCGTAATGATACCGATATCGGGAATAGTCCCATTCGCGAAAAGCAAACCACCCACGATCAGGACCGAGGCATAGGTCAGATAGGAAATGAACGCCGTAGCCGGTTCCACCAGGCCGCCGATTGCCTGGGATTTATACAGAACCCTTCCCAGCATTTCGTTCTTCTCCCGGAATTCCGAGATCTTCCTGTCCTCCGCGTTGAACGCCTTGATGACCAACTGACCGGAATAATTCTCTTCCACGACCGCGTTCACTTCGCCCAGAATTTCCTGGTTTTTGTCAAACAGAGGCAGCGCGTAACTAAAAGTCAGGGAAATGATGAACAGCATGATGGGCAACGAGCAAGCCACGACCAGAGCCAACTGCCAGCAAGAAATGAACATCGCAATAAATACGCCGACCAGCATAAAGCAGGACTGCACGATCAGGCTCACGCTGTTCTGCATGGATGTGCTGAGCGTATCGACATCGTTTGTAATGACGGAGAGAATATCACCGGTTTGGGTACCATCGAAGTAATTCAGCGGCATCCTGTTGATCTTGCAGGAAATCTGGTTCCTCAAATCCCTGGAGAATCTCTGGATCACGGAATTGAGAATAAACCCCGAGGTAAATCTTGTGATAAACCCGCCGACCATAGAGACGATGAGGATCATCGCATAATGAAGCACATTGTCCATATTGATGATGAGCTTCCCGTCCACCGGCGTTTTCCCGACCGGGGTAATCTCATTGGTCAGACTGCGGATCATATCCGGTGCGAAGATAAGCAATAAAACAGAGATGACCAGCAGGATAATGGAAGCCGCGAAAGAAACATAATATTTCCGGAAGGCTTTTACGAGACTGCCAAGCTTGTTTTCTTCCTTCGGTGCGTCGATGATCACAGTGTTCATAGTCCCAACTCCTCTTTGCTAAGCTGCGAGAACGCAATCTCCTGATAGACAGGGCAGTTCCTTACCAGATCGCTGTGCCGGCCCTGGCCGACCACCTTGCCCTGATCCAGCACAATGATCTGATCCGCGTCCATAATGGTGCCGACGCGCTGTGCGATAATAACCCGGGTTGTATCGGGAAGCTGCTTCTCGATATTCGCCCGAACGCTTTTATCTGTTTTATAGTCCAGCGCTGAGAATGAGTCATCAAAAATCAGGATCTCAGGCCGGGCCGCAACCGCTCTGGCAATACAGAGCCTCTGCTTCTGCCCGCCGGAGAAGTTCGTTCCACCCTGAGCCACCTCGGAATCATATTCATTTCTCTTTTTGCTGACGAAACTGTCCGCATCGGCGATCTGAGCCGCCCATCTGACTTCGGCAAGCGTCATCTCCGGGTTTTTGAAGGCGATATTCTCCCGGATATTTCCCTTGAAAAGGAAACCGCGTTGGGGAGCGTATCCGATACGGTCCCGCAGATCCTTCTTACGGACGTTTTTGACATTCACACCATCTACCAGCACTTCCCCTTTTGTGCAGTCCGCCATCCGGGGAATCAGGTTGACAATCGTTGTTTTTCCGCTGCCGGTAGCACCGATAAGAGCGAGGGTTTCCCCCTGACGTACCTTGAAGTTCAGCCCGGAAACAGCGTTCTCAGCGGAACCAGGATAGGCGAAGCACACATCGCGAAATTCAATCGTACCCTTTTCCCGGAAAGCTTCGGGAGTCTCCGGATCGGGCACGGCCGCCTGATGCCCGAGTATCTCCATCACACGCTTTGCGCTGACGTTCGCTCTAGGCCAGACCACGATCAGGGTAATGAGCAGAACGAAGGACATGACAATCTGGCTCCCCAGCATGACAAACGAATTCGACGCGCTGAAGGCAATCCTGGCGCTTTCCATATCCAACCCGTTGAGGATGTACGCTCCCACCCACAGAATGGATAAGGTCAGCCCGAGCATCACAAGATTGACCAGCGGCGCGAAGACGGCCATCACCCGTCCGACGAAGATCTGCAGCTTCGTAAAATGGGTATTGACCTTATCGAACTTATTTTCCTGATAGCTTTCTGCGTTGAAGGCCCTGACCACCCGGACGCCTGTCAGATTTTCTCTGGAGGAAACGTTCAGCTCGTCCGTAAGCCTCTGGATGACCTTGTATTTCGGCTGAACCATCAGTAGCAGGACGATCACGGCGGTCACGAGCAACGTCAGCCAAATCGCCGTGACCAGCGTCAGGGACTCCGTGCCATACTGAATCAGCGCTAAAATCGCCCAGATCATCGTAACCGGCGCTGCAAACGCCGTTTTCAGGAAAGTGAGCCACGCAAGATGAAAGTTCTGAATGTCATTGGTCGTTCTGGTGATCAGAGATTCCGTCGAGAAGGAAGCGAAGTCAGAAACCGCAAACAGGTTGACTTTCTCATACATCAGCCTCCGGATATCTGTCGCCGTTTTGGCAGCGGACGAGCTGGCCATGAATCGGATCACCACCGCAACGGCCGCCATCAGAATCGCGCAGATAACCATGGATAGTCCGTACCACCAGATTTCCGCCACGCCATTTTCCCGGCTGGATTGCACGGCATGTGTCAGCAGGCTGATATTATTTACGATCTGCATCATGAAATACACCTGCAACACCGTCAGTATAAAAATCACAGCGACGGCAACCCAACCTCCAGGTTTCATGCTTTTCCTCAGTAACTTAAACATGACACTTGATCTTCTCCCCATGGTGAAATGTATCTTTAAAATCCGGAATATTATACTATACGCCTTTCTTTAAGTCCAGTTATATAGCAATCCAGACTATTCCACACATCTTTACTTTCATTATTTCTGAATATACAATGTTAATAAAAAAGGAGGTTTTATGGATAATACTTTACAACAACTCTGCGATCTTCAACTGTCAAATGAGGAATATGTAAAAGATTTTAGGCTTATGGACAGTGAAGAATTTGTTAAGATAGGTGCATTGCTCTGCACATCAGCCGGCTTCAAACCTAATATTGAAATAATAAAATCATGTAAAGAGATCATTAAACAAAAAACAAAGAAGTTATCGGATTTTCAAGGCTCGTTAGGATCTGTTTTATCAATGAAAATGTCCATATCCCAGTCTCCCGAATCATATATTGACGGAGTTATTTCGATTTACGATAAGATCATAAAGGGTAAAATCTTTTCCGGCTCTTCCTATATTGTCACAGCCATGAACATATATGACCGATATCTTTCCGGTAATATCGATACAGATGCGGTCACTGCAAAAACACTCACGGCTTTTGAAGAATTGACCAAAGGAAATCCATTTTCCGATGAATGGTATTTGCCAAATTTAGCCCTCATAATTAACGAAGACAAAGACCTTGACAGTTTAATCAAAGAGATAAAAGATTCTTGCAATGTAATAAAAAAAGATCGTCATCTGCCGGGAGATATCGCCATGACAACCGGGATTCTTCTTGCATCCAGTCCTAAACCCACAGAGGATAAAGCTAATGATTATTGCGACCTGTATGAAGCCTTAAAAAAACAGAAGTGTCTCACTTTTTCCTCCAGGGGCAGGTCTATATATGCCATGTTTGTGGATCTTGACGAGGACAGAGACACACTGATCAATAATATTGTTGAAGTCAGTGAATTCTTTAAGGGCAAAAAAGGTTACGGTGTGTTTTCCGGAACCGATGATCTGAGAAAAAGCGTGGCGGCTTCATTGGTATTACAGAACTACATGAAATCAGCTTCTGACCAGTCAACATCTGTTTTGTCCGCAATAGCAATAGAAGAAGTCATTAGCGCACTGATGGCCACGGTCGTGCTGTTTATGTGATCCGATAATTTTCTGATCATAGAAAAAGAAGCTTTTTGGGAATATATACATTTTTTATAAAAGCACGTAAATATTTCCGCGTATTTATATGAACATACATTTATTTAACAGCACAAACTATACAGCCATACTCATTTATATGCGCAGATACGTAGGACATACTGCCGGTCAGACCTCTGCCGCACACTTTAGACAGCTTATAGAATACAGCGGTTGTGACCAGTGCATTGATCATATTCGCACAGGCATCCGGCCCCACATTATATACGTAGTGAAACTCCGAGTTAAACTCAGGCATAAAGGGGATGGCTATATTCATACGTATCACAAAATAAAGTACTTATAGGCAGTCCTATAACAAACTTGAAAAAAAGCTTTTCATAAAACTCTCCTACCTGACCTGAAAAGCCCCGGCAAGCATGTTGGCTCACCGGGACAGTCATTACATTGTTCTGCTACTCAGATCGCAAGATTTCCACAATCACAAACAAGCTCTGTGCCCGTCACAGCCTTACTTGCCGGATCACACAGGAAAAGGATGCACTCTGCTACTTCTTCAGGTTCAGAATAGTGAGGCGCCAGGGGATTGTTAGCTGCAAGCTGCTTCTCGATTTCCGGATATGCTGCAAGATAATCGACCAGCATCTGTGTCTTGATCCCACCGGGATGTACACTGTTAACCCTGATCTTATCGGGTGCGAAAACAAACGCGGCATGTTTGGTCAGATTTCTTACACCTGCCTTGGATGCATTGTAGCCTGCATCATTACCTGTATCAGGACCGGCCTTAATACCGCCGATAGAAGATACGTTCACGATCGCGCTGTAACATCCTTTTTTGAGCACTTCGTATCCGAGCTTCATCCCAAGGAAAACAGAATCAAGATTTATATTAACGGTGGACTTAAATTCTTCATAAGATATCGTAAGGATATCTTTCTGCAGAATAACCGCAGCATTGTTTACTAAATAATCAATTTCAGTATAGTTCTCTTTTATGAACTCTACCAGTTTCTTCCAGTCATCTTCTATACCCACATCCATGGTATATGGAATATAATTACCGCCAAGTTCTCCTGCTGCCTTTGTAAGCTTGGCTTCGGTTCTTCCAATACCTATAACCGTTGCTCCTTCTTCGATAAACTTCTTCGCGCAAGCATAGCCAACCCCCTGACCGGCTCCGGTTACCACTGCAACTTTTCCTTCAAATCTACCCATAAGACACCTCCGTTCGGTTCAGTTAAAAGTTTATATCATGATAACAGGATTTCCTTTGAATGACCATATTATCATGTCCATTTAACAGTATTCAGCATGTTTCAGGATTCAGGATTTTAATATCGGAACTTTCTCATTGTATAGTCTCTGTTCCTTTCTTATTATGTAGTCCGTCAGTTTCCACCCCTTAACCATCATCCCTGTCGGTATCAGTTCTCCTATGACCTTGCCTTCTTCCCAGGCTTCCATTATCCCGGTATCCGGATTTCTTATAAATTCTATATTCATAAACACCTCCTCAAATCCTGATGCAATAAATATAAAACATTTTTTGTCCGATAATCCGTACAGTAAAAAAAGAAAAGATGACAAATGAACCGTCCCCTTGTCATCTTATGTATTTTTTGATCATCTCACTGCGTTGTCGTTCTGTTTCCTTCTTTTCGGTTTTAACAGGGCCGTTATCAAGGCCTGAAAAGCCCATACCGTAACCTGATACTTCTACATCCGGATGATAGATCGCATAGCTTCTGAGTATCCTTTTTGCGTCATGAACCTCTTTTCTCTCACCTTCACCGCAGTGCTCAAGGTCATCTACCAGCATATCAATATGATATTTCATATTGACCATGAAGCGGGCCATGTTTTGCATTATGCTCATAACATATTGGTGGTTTTCACGGATAAAGTCACCCATGGCTCCTTCTGTGATCTTCATGGCAAGAATATCCGAATAAGCCACTACTGTATAAATAGCCGGAGCCTTTAACAGAAGACCAAATTCTCCGAAACAGGCATTTTCTTTGATTATACCGAGCAGGATCTCCTTTTCGGTGCCGTGATCTATATACAGTTCTGCCTTTCCACTTATTATCCTGTATAAATCCGTATCATTATCACCCTCACGGATTATAACCTCTCCCGCTGAAAATCTGCACAACTGCTGTTTTCTGTTATCTTCCATGATCCTTCAATATCCTTTTCTGCTTTATTAAATGATAAATACCTGCCTCTGTCTTTGTTTAATGATAAAAAACTGCCTCTGTCTTTGATCAATGATAAAAAACTGCCTCTGTCTTTATTAAACAGCCGGCTTCAACTGCACTCCGGGGATCTTCTTTTGTTCCATTTCACAAGCCTCATAATGGTTTGCGATAAATCTCTTATTTTTAATTTCAATACCCTATATAATAACCTTCTCAAAGTAATTTTCATAGCAAAAAGGTATGGATTTTTGTATGCTTTAGCATTCATATCCCTTGCTTTTGTCTGTTCGCTCTATATTGCTTTTTAAGGGCTATATATGTAACGGCTCTCTTATGACCATAGTTTTTCTTATTATATCCCCCCGATATCGTCGCCTATATGCCTTTCATTAAGATGGGAACAAATGAAAATCAGCTGAACCGGGTGGAATATATCATTTTAGATCAATCTCGGTCTGTATTGATACCTGCTATACATCGGACATCAATTTTTAAACACAGTTTTTGACTGTATCGTTCATTTCTGTATGGTTCAGCCTCTTTTTTATCCACAAGCCAAAGCCGTACATCACTTTTCAAATAAAGCTTTTTGACTGTATCGATCATTTATATATCTTTCAGTCACTACTTTGCCAGAGCTGGACATCATTTTTTTAATGAGAATGTGGCGGTATCTGTCGTCTCTGTCTGTTTCAGTCATAATTCAATGTTTACGACGGTAACGGAGCATGATTTCAAGCCAAATAATATGACTGTATTGTTCGTCTTTGCCCGTTTCAGTCATTTTTCAATGTTCGCGCAAAAAAAGGAGAAGGATTTCAAGGCAACTAATATGACTGCAGAGATCATTTCTGCCTTTTCCGGTCATTTTTGGCGTATGCGACGATCCCTGAACTGACGGCCGAGATTATATAGTATAAGTGATCTTAGAAAAACGGTCCGGAAACGGACACTCTTAGTTCATAGCCGCTTGATAAACAGTCATCATGAACCATATAACTGTCAAGGCCGTAGCCGCTAAGCGGTGCTTCGCAGCCTTGACAGTTATATGGCTCATGATACAAAAGTAATCAAGCGGCTATTAACTATCAGGCTGGCATAAACGCCCGCCATTTACTACAACAGTTTATATCTATATACATACGGGAGTGATTTTATTAAACATTCAAAAATCCATAGATTTTTAGACCAAAACAACAAATATCTATGATATTTCACGCATTGCTATTATAATATAAGTGAGTGGAGAATATTTCATATAAGATCTCATTATTATCCCGCTGATAAATGGCTAAAACTCTATGGTCTGTTGTCATATATAAAGGTGAATGATTATGAATAAACTTTCAGAATTAGATCATTATGTACAGGAACATCTTAAGGATGCAATAGAACAAAACTGGATCATTGCCTATTTCCAGCCTGTCGTACGCAGTCTCACCGGTGAGATATCCTGCTTTGAAGCATTGGCCAGATGGAATGATCCCACCTATGGGTTTCTGACACCTGATATTTTTATTCCACCACTCGAAAAAAA
>JAILQK010000105.1 GCA_024699045.1 Lachnospiraceae bacterium
CCCATCATCAGGTCTGTAATGATCTTTACATCGTTTTCTCTAAGGACTAAGATGTTGCTCCCGTCCAATCCGACTTTATAATGTATCTGAATGAAAACACAAGGTCTTTCATAATCCTTGGCTATCGAATCCCATGTTGCCATCTCGACAGTCGGAGTAGTGATATTTACTTTTCTGTTTACCAGGGAATACAGCGTGGTAGCCGAGGTTCCCATGCTGATATTGGCTACCTCACCGACCGCGTCTTTTTCGGCATCGGTCAGGCCTTCACTTCCTCCTGCGGCATCCCCTTCTGTCTCAACGGGTTCATCGCCGCCCTCGGTAGCCATTCCGGACAGCAGGGCGTTTATCTCGTCCTGTGACAGCATTCCGTCCATCCGGTTACTCCTCCTCTCTGATTACTTCAGTTACTCTCACGGCATATGAATCCTTCGTCGCACCGGGAAGAGCTTTAAATTTCTTAATATTTCCCACATAGACATCCATGTCCTGGGCGACTCTGCTGTCGAGTCTTATGATATCACCCACCTGCAGGTTGACAAAATCCGTAACGGTGATGGAGCTTTCACCCAATACCGCCATGATCGGTATCTGTACATGCTTGATGAGATCCTCCATATGCTCCATATAGCTCTCATCCGAATTATCCTGCATGGTCGAAAACCAGAATTTGGTATTCAGCTTATCCATTATACTCTCTAATGTAAAGTAGGGCAGGCAGACATTCATAAGTCCTTCCGCTTCACCTATCTTTATATTAAGGGTGACTATCGCTATCATTTCAGTCGGCGCGATGATCTGCGCAAACTGCGGATTTGTCTCAACTCTTTCAAGTACAGGGTTTAACTCTTCAACAACATTTCTCCAGGGCTCTCTTAAGAGGCTGACAGAAACCGCAACCATCTTTTCAACAAGCGACAGCTCTATTTCGGAAAACTCCCTGTTCTTTTCAAGCGGATCTCCCTGTCCTCCAAGGAGCCTGTCTATCATGGCAAATCCCAAGGTGGCGGAAAGCTCTATCATGATATTTCCGCTGAGCGGCAGGAAGTTTACAATGCCGAGTATTACAGGGTTCGACAATGAGTTCGTAAATTCCGAAAAGGTCAAGGCCTCGGAATTTACCACGCTTACCTGCACATTCTTACGCAGATAAACCGGATAATTGGTAGACAAAAGTCTGCCGTAATGTTCAAATATTATCTCAAGCGTTCGAAGATGCTCTTTTGAGAATTTCGCCGGTCTCTTAAAGTCGTATTCCTTGACATTTTTTCCGGCATCCTCTTTAATCTCATCCGCATCTATCTCTCCACTGCTTAAAGCCTGCAGGAGATTATCGATCTCCGCCTGGGAAAGTACGTCTCCCATAGTCTTAAAAACACCCCTTTATCCCGGATCTTACTGTACTATATATCCGCTTAATGCCACCTGGTATATGAAATCGGACCCGAAAGTAGCCTGTATCCTTTCAAGAGCCGCTTCCTGCAGCCCTGTCTGTCCGAGCGCTTCCACATCTTCGTATGTATAACCTCCGACCACTTCGCTCATTGCGTTAAGTATCAGAGGATCCCTGGCTCCGGATTCAACCTCTGCGCCGAAAGCAGCATAATCTTCCGACGTCTTGTTCATAAGTACCGCAACCTTACATACCACGTAATGCGCTTCTCCGTCCTCGCCTTTTTTGAGCTGGAAGGTCTGCTGGTCTTCTATGCTGTATGTTGCCGAATCGGCAAGTGATACATTGCTTCCCGAGCTTCCCGTGGCTGCTCCTTCCGGATCGTTTGCCGCCACATCCAGCTTTATTGCTCCGGATATCTCATCAACAAGAGCGATGGTCTTTTTGTTTGCCGGTATGATGGAAAACATCATAATGACAGTCATAACTATATTGACCACCAAAAGTGCCAGTATGATGATTGAAATCATGTTCTTTTTCATATGATCCTATGACTTCCTTCCCTGAACATCCTCAATTTTCATGAAACATCACTGAGCTGGTTGTAGATCCTGATCTCAACTCTCCTGTTCAGCTGACGTCCTTCCGGTGTTCCGTTGTCAGCCACCGGTATATATGATCCCCTGCCCGTGTGCTTGATATAGGCAGGATCCAGATCACTGTTATCCCTGAAATATTCAAATACCGAAAGAGCTCTGGCCCCCGACAGCTCGTCATTGTTGGCAAACTGTGCATTATGTATGGGGATATTATCCGTATGTCCCTCGATCTCTATAGTGCCTCCCGCATAAGCTTCAAGTATCTTCCCGACTTTATCCAGGATCACTCCGGCATCGTCTTTTATTGTAGCACTTCCCGAGTCAAATAACAATGAACCATTCATTGTTAATGAAACATATTGGGATGTAAAATCTATATCTATCTGTTTGTCGAGATCTTCTTCATTTACGGACTCTTCTATCTTTTCCGCCAGCTGTTCGGACTCTTTAAGGCCCGATTCCTCCAGCTGCTCCTTGGCTTCGGCATCGGACATTGCCTTATCGTCTTCCTGTTGTCCGCTTTCCTTATCCTCTTTAAGCCCTGAGCTTTGCTGCTCGGGATCTTCGGATTTATCTACGTTTTCGGCAGTTTCGCTGATGCTTTCGGAGGCCTCATCATAGTCTGTATTGTCCTGATTTCCGGTACTGTTCTTTCCCATGGAGGAAAAGTACTCTGATATCTGGTTGAGCTGGCTGACACCATTTCCGACCAGATCGCCCTCTCCTATGGAATCATTGCCTCCCTGAAAGACCGAAAAGGTCTTTTGCAAAGATGCCGCTATAGCTTCAAATTTATTTACATCAGTTGATGACATCGAGAAAAGCAACACGAAGAAGCACAGCAGCAGGTTCATAAGATCCGCAAAAGTCGCCTGCCACGCCGGGGCCCCTTTAGGCGGCTCTTCTTCTCTTTTCTTGGCCATTATTCTCCTCCGCCGCCGCCTTCGCCTTCATCTCCTCCGGCAGCTCTGTCTTTGGGTGCTATGAAGGATTTCAG